>JAWETZ010000011.1:0-63664 GCA_032480835.1 Streptococcus mitis | reverse complement strand
TGCTTTTCATTATAGATCTTATGGGACTTTTTTTCTACAACAAAATAGGCTCCATAATATCCATAGGGGATTTACCCACTACAAATATTATAGAGCCGATATTTAGAGCGATGAAAATCCTTTTTTTGAAGTTTTCAAAGTTCCGAAATCCAAAGGCATTTCGTTTGATGAGTTTAATGAGATTATTAGTCGCTTCCAATTTGCCGTTGGAATAGGGTAATTGAAGAGTGTTGACAATCTTCTCTTTATCTTTGAGGAAGGTTTTAAAGACAGTCTGAAAAAGAGGATGAACCTGCTTTAGATTGTCCTTAATGAGTCCGAAAAATTTGTCAGGCTCTTTATTCTGGAAGTGAAAAAGTAGTTTACTGCTACTTCCAACTCTTGAGTGAAATTTCTCCGCTATTTAGCCAGATTTCTTTTCCGTTATCACATTGTACTAAAAGTTTTCCACTTTCAGAGATGTCTTTAGCAAGTCCTTTGTAGTCTTTTTGATCTAGTGTAAAAGTAACTTCTTTTCCTAGGACGAATGACTGTTTTTTGTATAGGTATAATAGCTCTTCTGCAGGTGTTTCGAAGAAAGCACGCCAGATCTCTATGATTAATTCATTTCTTGTTATAGGTGCTGGTGCTTTAAATAGACTAGCAGCTTTTTCTTTTAATTCTTGGGGGAAGTCTTTGATAGTAAAGTTGATTCCTACTCCAATAATGATATCTGTGACTAGGCCTGTTTCTACAGACGTCATTGCCTCAGTAAGGATTCCTCCGATTTTATGATTGTTTAGGTAGATATCATTGACCCATTTTATGTCGACATCTATTAAAGTTAGGTTCTTAATGGCTTTGTAGACAGCTCCAGCTACAAGTAGTGTGTAGGATGGTAATTTGTCATAGGCGAGATTTGGTTTAAGATGGAGTGTCATATAAATACCACCTTGTGGTGAGTAGAAGGAGCGTTGAAAACGGCCTCGCCCTGCTGTTTGATAGGAAGCTAGGTAGAGAGTATTTGCTTCATTCCCTAAATCAATTGCTTCTTTTGCATCTAGTTGTGTCGATTTTGTTTCGGGTTTAAAACTGACTTTAATTGGAAGATTTTCTTCTAGAATCTCTGGAAGAAGAAGGTCACCATTCATCAGTTTATATCCTTTGTTTTTGATACTATCAATTTCAATGCCTTCTTGTTCTAAACGCTTGATGGCTTTCCAAATTGATGTTCGGCTTAGGGATAGTTCTTCTGCAATTTTTTCTCCGCTGATATAGTCGGTTTCTTTAGAGAGGATTTGGTAGACAGCTTGGTAGGATTTCATAGTGTTGCCTTTCTTTAAGAATAGTATATGATTTGAATCTAGTTTGGATAGTTGCGCCTAATCTATATTTTATTACTACTATTTTAACATATGCCTAATCTTTACGGTATGATTTTCTTGGAGTAAATGTAGTACTAATGATTGAGTTTTGAAATCTCAGTATTTTTGCTCCTTTTTTACCTTGGAAACGTTTCCTTTGTTTTCAAATTGCTAAAAAAGTGGTACAATAAGGGATAGCTTACTATTATCTGAATCAGTTGATTTGGAGAGAAAGGATTCGTTTTGAAATCAATAGGCTTTATTAAAAAGCTGAAAGGGTTGTCTAGTAAAGAACTTATTTTATTGGGAATTATCCTGAGTATCTTTTTCCCCTTTTATCTTTTTGTAGTTGTATTCTGTTTATATATTATCAGTTTGATTTTTACAGGAGACATGAAAAGTATTCTTCAGAAAATGGGGGAGCATCCGATGCTGCTTCTTTTTCTTGGCTATAGTACTGTTATATCCGTTTTTGCACAAAATTGGATGGGTCTTGTGGCTTCAGTAGGAATGTTTCTATTCACTGTTTTCTTTTTGCACTATCAGTCGATTTTATCACATAAATTCTTTCGATTGATTTTGCAGCTCGTCTTGTTTGGTAGCGTCTTGTCAGCTGCTTTTGCGAGTTTAGAACATTTCCAAATTGTGAAGAAATTTAACTATGCTTTTCTTTCACCCAATATGCAGGTGTGGCATCAGAATCGGGCAGAAGTGACCTTCTTTAATCCTAATTATTATGGAATTATTTGTTGTTTCTGTATCATGATTGCCTTCTATCTGTTTACAACGACCAAGTTAAATTGGTTGAAAGTATTCTGTGTGATTGCAGGCTTTGTGAATCTCTTTGGTTTGAACTTTACTCAAAATCGAACTGCCTTTCCTGCTATTATCGCTGGAGCCATTATTTATCTCTTTACGACCATTAAAAACTGGAAGGCCTTTTGGCTTAGTATAGGGGTCTTTGCGATTGGCTTGAGTTTCCTCTTTTCCAGTGATTTGGGAGTTCGGATGGGAACTTTAGATTCTTCTATGGAAGAACGCATTTCTATCTGGGATGCTGGGATGGCCTTGTTTAAACAAAATCCTTTTTGGGGTGAAGGGCCATTAACCTATATGCACTCTTATCCTCGGATACACGCTCCTTATCATGAACATGCTCACAGTCTTTATATTGATACGATTCTGAGTTACGGAATTGTGGGAACTATTTTATTAGTTTTGTCTTCTGTTGCTCCTGTTCGCTTGATGATGGATATGAGCCAGGAGTCGGGGAAACGTCCGATTATCGGTCTTTATCTATCTTTCCTTACAGTGGTTGCTGTGCATGGAATCTTTGACTTAGCTCTCTTCTGGATCCAGTCAGGCTTCATTTTCTTGCTAGTTATGTGCAGTATTCCGTTGGAGCATCGAGCGTTGGTATCAGACATGACGGATTGAGTTTATAAGATTGAAATCTTCTACTTTGGGTAGGAGATTTTTTTACTGGGAAAAATTATTTCCAAATCGAAATAGTTGACAGATGAAATGACGAGTGTTACAATTACTTTATTCGTTTCGATATCGAAATAAAATGGAGGTGTTATGAAAGATAGTCATTTGCTAGCCCATCATATTCGTTTGTTGAATGGGAGGATTTTTCAAAAGTTACTTAGTCTAGATCCTGAAGCTCTTTATAGGGGTGAACAGGGTAAGATTTTAGCGGTTTTATGGAATAGTGAAACTGGCTGCGCAACTGCGACAGATATCGCGCTTGCGACCGGGCTTGCGAATAATACGCTGACGACTATGATAAAAAAGCTAGAGGAACAAAAGCTTGTAATTGTTAGTCCGTGTGGGAAAGACAAGCGTAAGAAGTATTTAGTTTTAACTGAGTTAGGCAAGTCCCAGAAAGAAGTGGGACATCGTGTTAGTCAGAAATTGGATACAATCTTTTACAAAGGATTTTCAGAGGAAGAAATTCGTCAGTTTGAAGCCTTTCAAGAAAGAATTTTGGCTAATCTGAAAGAGAAGGCAAATGAGGATTAAAGTGGAGCAAATTAGCTGTTTTTAAGTAAAGGTCACTTTTGACTTTGTTCTCCAGCTATTAGGACAAGGGAACTATGTGGTTAGCTATGGTCAGACTCAGATTGATGGAGTTGCTTATGCCCAGTACGATATCTTCCGTCTAGAAAACGGGAAAATTGTGGAACATTGGGACAATAAGGAAGTCATGCCTAAGGTAGAAGAATTGACCAATCGAGGGAAGTTTTAAATTGAGGATACAGAATGATTGAATACAAAAATGTGGCGCTACGCTACACAGAAAAAGATGTCTTGAGAGATGTTAATTTACGGATTGAGAATGGGGAGTTTATGGTTTTAGTTGGACCATCTGGCTCAGGTAAGACGACTATGATTAAGATGATTAACCGTCTCTTAGAACCGACTGATGGAAATATTTTTATGGATGGCAAGCGCATCAAAGACTATGATGAGCGTGAACTTCGTCTTTCTACTGGTTATGTTTTACAGGCTATTGCTCTATTTCCTAATCTAACGGTCGCGGAAAATATTGCCCTGATTCCTGAGATGAAGGGCTGGACTAAGGAAGAAATTGCTCAGAAAACAGAAGAGCTTTTGGCAAAGGTTGGTTTACCAGTAGCTGAGTATGGGCATCGTTTGCCTAGTGAATTATCTGGTGGAGAACAGCAACGGGTTGGTATTGTCCGTGCCATGATTGGTCAACCTAAGATTCTCCTCATGGATGAACCTTTTTCAGCCTTGGATGCTATTTCGAGAAAGCAGTTGCAGGTTCTGACTAAAGAATTGCATAAAGAGTTTGGGATGACAACGATTTTTGTAACCCATGATACGGATGAAGCTTTGAAATTGGCGGACCGTATTGCTGTCTTGCAGGATGGAGAGATTCGTCAGGTGGCGAATCCCGAGACTATTTTAAAAGCTCCTGCCACAGACTTTGTAGCAGACTTGTTTGGAGGTAGTGTTCATGACTAATTTAATTGCAACTTTTCAGGATCGTTTTAGTGATTGGTTGACAGCTCTATCTCAACATTTGCAGTTGTCACTTTTGACCTTGTTACTAGCTATTTTTATTGCGATTCCCTTGGCTGTTTATCTTCGCTATCATGAGAAATTGGCCGACTGGGTCTTGCAGATTGCAGGGATTTTCCAGACTATCCCGTCACTGGCCTTGTTGGGACTCTTTATTCCCTTGATGGGAATTGGAACCTTGCCTGCTTTGACAGCTCTAGTGATTTATGCGATCTTTCCGATTTTACAAAATACCATCACTGGGCTGAAGGGAATTGATCCGAGTCTGCAAGAGGCTGGGATTGCCTTTGGGATGACCAGATGGGAACGTCTCAAGAAATTCGAAATTCCACTTGCTATGCCGGTTATGATGTCTGGGATTCGAACGGCAGCGGTCTTGATTATCGGTACAGCAACCTTGGCTGCCTTGATTGGGGCAGGCGGACTGGGTTCCTTTATCCTTTTGGGAATTGACCGTAATAATGCCAGTCTGATTTTGATCGGGGCCCTTTCTTCAGCAGTGCTGGCTATTGCCTTTAACTTCCTACTAAAAGTGATGGAAAAAGCAAAATTGCGGACGATTTTCTCTGGTTTTGCCTTGGTGACAATATTACTTGGTCTATCTTATAGTCCAGCCCTCTTGGCTCAAAAAGAGAAAGAAAACTTGGTTATTGCTGGGAAATTGGGTCCAGAACCAGAAATTTTGGCTAATATGTATAAGTTACTGATTGAAGAAAATACCAGTATGACCGCGACTGTTAAACCGAATTTTGGGAAAACAAGCTTTCTTTATGAAGCTCTGAAAAAAGGCGATATTGATATCTATCCTGAATTTACTGGTACGGTGACTGAAAGTTTGCTTCAGCCATCACCGAAAGTGAGTCATGAGCCAGAGCAGGTTTATGATGTAGCGCGTGATGGCATTGCCAAACAGGATCATCTAGCCTATCTCAAACCCATGTCTTATCAAAATACCTACGCTGTAGCTGTTCCGAAAAAAATTGCTCAAGAATATGGCTTGAAGACCATTTCGGACTTGAAAAAAGTGGAAGGGCAGCTGAAGGCAGGTTTTACACTCGAATTTAATGACCGTGAAGATGGAAATAAAGGCTTGCAATCAATGTACGGTCTCAATCTCAATGTGGCGACTATGGAGCCAGCCCTTCGCTATCAGGCAATTCAGTCAGGTGATATTCAAATCACGGATGCCTATTCAACCGATGCAGAGTTGGCGCGTTATGATTTGCAGGTCTTGGAAGATGACAAGCAACTCTTCCCACCTTACCAAGGGGCTCCACTGATGAAAGAAGCTCTTCTCAAGAAACATCCAGAGTTGGAAACAGTTCTCAATAAATTGGCTGGTAAAATTACTGAAAGCCAGATGAGCCAGCTCAACTACAAAGTCGGTGTTGAAGGCAAGTCAGCAGAACAAGTAGCCAAGGAGTTTCTACAAGAACAAGGTTTATTGAAGAAATAGTTTGAAAATGTCAAACTCAACTTTGTTAAATGACCATATAGAAAACTGCTCAGACAATGTTGTCTGGGCTTTTTTGGTTATTGAAAAGATAAAAAACTCAGTAGCCTAGAAATAAGGCAACTGAGCTCTACTCTGTATTCAATTTTTAGGAATGAGAAGGTCTAGATAAAATTGGACAACTTCTTGGTCTGTAAAGTCTTGCCCTTTTTTGAGCCACCAGGTCAATGTCTCGATAAAGTTGGACATGACTAAGTGTTGGAGGTAAGAAGGAGGCAGACTTGGGTGAGCTTTTTTCAACTTATCAGCTAGCACGGAATAGACATGGTGTTCTAGCTCTTTATGGAGTTGACGGAGGAAGTAGTCATTTTTAGAAAATAGCAGACTGGTGATATGGTCTTGATTTTTCTGAAAATGTAGAAAGAGGTGAGCGAGATAATCCTCGGTTGAAATGGACTCCTCTCTTTCAAAGATGTGATGAAAGAGGTGGCGACAAAGCTCGTCCAGAAGTAGTTCCTTGCTCTCATAGTGACAGTAAAAAGTGGAACGTCCCACATCTGCGAGATTAATGATATCCTGAACTGTAGTGGATTCGTAGCCCTTCTCGTTCAAAAATTGTAGAAAAGCCTGATAGATGGCTTTTTTGGTTTTACTGATACGGCGGTCAATGTTAGTCATATGGACATTTGAGGCAAATTGTTCAGAACTGAATAAAGCTGATATTTTGCTTCTATCCTTTCTTTGAGTTTTAGTGGATAATGATAATGAACAAGGTGTTCATAAGTTTATTATAACAAAGGAATGAGAAAAATGAAGGCAAAATATACTGTTTGGGTAGCTTTTTTCTTAAATTTAAGCTATGCTATTGTTGAGTTTATTGCAGGAGGAATCTTTGGTTCGAGTGCTGTTCTTGCTGATTCTGTCCATGACTTGGGAGATGCTATAGCCATTGGCATATCGGCCTTTTTAGAAACAATCTCAAATAGAGAAGAAGATAGGCAGTACACCTTGGGTTACAAGCGATTTAGTCTTTTAGGGGCCCTGGTGACTGCTGTGATTCTTATCACAGGATCCATCCTAGTGATTTTGGAAAATATAACTAAACTTTTTAATCCACAGCCCGTTAATGATGAAGGTATTCTCTGGCTAGGGATCATTGCAGTTAGCATCAATCTGCTAGCTAGTCTAGTAGTTCGCAAGGGAAAGACAAAGAACGAGTCGATTCTGAGCCTGCACTTTTTGGAAGATACTCTTGGTTGGTTAGCTGTCATTCTAATGGCGATTATCCTCCGATTTACAGATTGGTATATCTTAGATCCTATCTTGTCGCTTGTCATTTCTATCTTCATTCTAACAAAAGCAATTCCTCGCTTTTGGAGCGCACTCAAGATTTTCTTGGATGCTGTGCCAGAAGGTGTCGATATCAAGCAAGTCATGAGTGACTTAGAGGGATTAGACAATGTGGCTAGCCTTAACCAGCTTAATCTCTGGACTATGGATGGTTTGGAAAAAAATGCCATTGTTCATGTTTGCCTAAAAGAAATTGAACAGATGGAAACTTGTAAAGAATTCATACGAAACTTGCTAAAAGATTGTGGATTTCAAAACATCACTATTGAAGTTGATGCCGACCTAGAAACTCACCAAGCACATAAGCGCAATATAACAGAGTTAGAAGCAAGTCATGATCAAAATCATCATCATTGATGAGGTGTAGTATAAGTGAGCGAAAGCATAATAAAAAGTGTATACTTAAACTAGTAAAAATGGAGAGGATATGTTAATGAAATCAGCAGTCTATAAAAAAGCAGGTCAGGTCGGTATTGAAGAGGTTAAGCGTCCAAGTATTCAAGAAGCGGATGATGTTATTATTCGTGTGGTTCGTGCTTGTGTTTGTGGTTCGGACCTTTGGAGTTACCGCAATCCAGATATTAAATCGGGACATAAAAATAGTGGACACGAAGCGATTGGGATTGTCGAAGAAACTGGGGAAGCCATTACGACGGTGAAGCAAGGTGATTTTGTCATTGTCCCGTTTACACATGGATGTGGCGAGTGTGATGCCTGTCTTGCTGGATTTGACGGCTCTTGCGACAATCATATTGGTAATAACTTGGGGGGCGATTTTCAGGCGGAATATATTCGTTTTCACTATGCAAACTGGGCGCTGGTTAAAATCCCTGGACAACCTTCTGACTACACAGAAGGTATGCTAAAGTCCCTCTTGACTCTTGCTGATGTCATGCCGACAGGCTATCATGCGGCGCGTGTTGCAAATGTTCAAAAAGGTGACAAGGTTGTTGTTATCGGTGATGGAGCTGTTGGTCAATGTGCTGTCATCGCAGCTAAAATGCGTGGAGCATCGCAAATTATCCTCATGAGTCGTCATGAAGATCGTCAAAAGATGGCTCTGGAGTCAGGTGCGACTGCAGTTGTTGCGGAACGTGGGCAAGAAGGTATTGCCAAGGTGCGTGAAATTCTCGGTGGCGGAGCAGACGCAGCACTTGAATGTGTTGGTACGGAGGCTGCTGTAGAACAGGCGCTAGGTGTTCTTCATAATGGAGGACGTATGGGATTTGTCGGAGTTCCACATTATAATAATCGTGCTCTTGGTTCAACTTTTGCTCAAAACTTAACTATAGCAGGAGGTGCAGCCTCTGTTACAACTTACGATAAGCAATTTTTACTAAAATCCGTCCTTGATGGGGATATTAATCCAGGTCGTGTCTTTACTTCAAGTTATAAATTGGAAGACATTGACCAAGCATATAAAGATATGGATAAACGTAAGACCATTAAATCGATGATTGTGATGGATTAAAAAAGAAAATCCTAATGGAGATTTGAGAATCTCTATTAGGATTTTTGACTTTATCAGATTAGTTTAGTTATGGCAGAGTACTTTCTCTCAGAGTCAGTCTGGTTCCCAGCATGGTCAGGCTAGGGATTTTGCGACCGTGGAGTACTTCTTTATTAAGAATATCCATACCTGCTCGGCCCATTTCTTCAGTATAAACCGTGATGCTAGAAAGGGGAGGATAAACCTGTTTGGTCAGGCTGGTGTCGTTAAAGGAAATGAGGCTGACACGGTCTGGTAGGCTGATTCCAGCTTCTTGGAGCGCACGGAGTGCACCGATGGCTAAACTATCGCTAGCTGCAAAAAATGCTGGCGGGAGTTGGTCTCCTAAGCTCTGAATGGCCTCCTTCATCAAGTCATAGCCAGACTGGGCAGTAAAGCTTCCTTGAAAGACAAGTTCATCATGATAGATTCCCTTTGCTTTGCTGTAGTTCTTAAAATTTTCCAGACGCTTGTCCTGAATTATTTCTTCTTGGTCAGTTGTTTCCTCAAGGCCTGTTAGAATCCCGATACGGTTCATCCCTTGATTGAAGAAATGATCGACAACTTGTTTCATGGCAGTGTAAAAATCCGTGATAATACAGGTGTGTCCTAGTGAAAGAGTATCACTGTCTAGAAAGACAAGAGGCTTTTGGTATTCTTCAAAGGCAGAAATCTGAGCTCGGCTAAATTTTCCGATGCAGAGAATCCCAATTACTTCCTCACTTAATGTAAAAGGATGGTCATTAAAATAGCGCAAGATATCGTAGTCCAGTTCTTGGGCTCTTTTTTCTATGCCTAAGCGAATCTGGTAGTAGTAGAGGTCGTCTAGCTCTCCTTGTTCGCTGACCCATTGGATAATGGCAATCTTTTGCTTGGGCTTGTGGGACTCGCCTGTCTTGAGGTGCTTGGTGTAGCCCAACTCTTCAGCAACGGTTAAAATACGGTGCCTGGTTTCTTCTGTAACAGATAGACTCTGGTCTCGATTGAGGACACGGGATACGGTCGCGATAGAGACAGAGGCTAGCTGTGCAATGTCTTTTAAGGTAGCCATAACTCCTCCTTGATTAGATTAGTATATCATATTTTTCTGCTTTTTACCGATAGTTTAGTAAAAGTTTAGTAAAAAGGATTGACCTTGGGAAATCCCTTGTATACAATAGAAGAAAACGATTACACGTTAAGGTGACTTAACGGATAGTAAAAGGAGAATTCATATGACACAACATCTTACTGCTGAAGCTCTTCGTAAAGACTTTCTTGCTGTTTTTGGTCAAGAAGCAGACCAAACTTTCTTTTCACCAGGTCGTATCAACTTGATTGGTGAGCACACAGACTATAATGGTGGACATGTATTTCCAGCAGCCATTTCCTTAGGAACTTATGGGGCTGCTCGCAAACGTGACGACCAAGTCTTGCGTTTCTACTCAGCTAACTTTGAGGACAAGGGCATTATCGAAGTGCCTCTCGCTGACCTCAAGTTTGAAAAAGAGCACAACTGGACCAACTATCCAAAAGGTGTCCTTCATTTCTTGCAAGAAGCTGGGCACGTGATTGACAAAGGGTTTGATTTTTATGTTTATGGGAATATCCCAAATGGTGCTGGCTTGTCTTCTTCAGCATCCTTGGAACTCTTGACAGGGGTCGTGGCAGAGCATCTCTTTGATTTAAAATTAGAGCGTCTCGATTTGGTTAAAATCGGAAAACAAACAGAAAACAACTTTATCGGAGTCAACTCTGGTATCATGGACCAATTTGCCATCGGTATGGGGGCTGACCAACGTGCTATTTACCTAGATACCAACACCTTGGAGTACGACTTGGTGCCACTTGATTTGAAAGATAATGTTGTTGTCATCATGAACACCAACAAACGCCGTGAATTGGCGGATTCTAAATATAATGAACGCCGTGCTGAGTGTGAAAAAGCAGTGGAAGAATTGCAAGTAGCCTTAGATATTCAGACCTTGGGTGAATTGGACGAGTGGGCCTTTGACCAATATAGCTATCTAATCAAAGATGAAAATCGTTTGAAACGTGCTCGTCATGCTGTGCTTGAAAACCAACGTACCCTTAAAGCTCAAGCAGCCCTCGAAGCAGGAGATTTGGAAACATTTGGTCGTTTGATGAATGCGTCACACGTTTCCCTAGAGCATGATTATGAAGTAACTGGTTTGGAATTGGATACTCTTGTTCATACAGCTTGGGCACAAGAAGGTGTTCTCGGTGCTCGTATGACAGGGGCAGGTTTTGGCGGGTGTGCCATTGCCTTGGTTCAAAAAAACACTGTTGATACCTTTAAGGAAGCTGTAGGCAAACACTACGAGGAAGTAGTTGGATACGCTCCAAGCTTCTATATCGCTGAAGTTGCAGGTGGTACTCGCGTTTTAGACTAGGAGAGCAGTAAATGGACGCTGTAATATTTGATTTAGATGGCTTATTAGCTGATACTGAGATCATTTCTCTAAAAGTTTATCAAGAATTGCTTGAAGATTTTGGAATTCCTTTCACAGAAGAAACATATTCTAGAGAATACAGTGGACATAGGGAAGAGGAGAATGTTCAACGATTTTTGGATACCTATGATTTACCTTGGAACTTTGACCAAACCTTGGAAAAAGTTTATGAACTGGAAGCTCAAATTTTAGCCAAAGGTGTAAATTTAAAAAAAGGTGCTAAAAATTTGCTTGCTTTTTTGCAAAGAGAAGGTATTCCAATCGCTCTAGCAACTTCGAGTGTTGAATCTAGAGCTAGAATGATTTTGGATAGTAATGGTATACTGTCCTTATTTGACCATCTAGTTTTTGCAAAAGATGTAAAGCGAAGCAAACCTTACCCTGATATATTTTTAAAGGCCTGTAGTGATTTGAATGTTTTACCAGAGAGTTGCTTAGTATTAGAGGATAGTGAAGCAGGGATTGAAGCAGCATCTAGAGCTGGGATATCAGTTATTTGTATTCCAGACTTAAAAATACCAGCACAGTCTTTCTTAAATAAAACAGAACAAGTTTTTCAGGATTTAGATGATGTCAGAGACTATTTAGAAAGTAAGAAGGAGAATCAATGAGTCAGAGAGTTCTAGATGCATTTATCACGGAAGTCATTGCAGAAAGTTCATTTGAGGAAATGGATCGAATCTACCTGACCAATCGTGTCTTGGCACGAGTGGGAGACGGTGTTTTGGAAGTTGAGACGGATCTGGATAAAGTGATTGACCTCAAGGACCAGCTGGTTGAGGAAGCCGTTCGATTAGAGACGATTGAAGATAGTCAGACTGCGCGTGAAATCCTTGGTGCTGAACTGATGGATTTGGTGACTCCTTGTCCGAGTCAGGTTAATCGTGACTTTTGGACAACCTATGCCCACTCTCCTGAGCAAGCGATAGCGGATTTCTACCAACTTAGCCAGAAAAATGACTACATCAAACTCAAGGCTATTGCTAAAAATATCGCTTATCGTGTTCCATCTGATTACGGTGAACTTGAAATTACCATCAATCTCTCTAAGCCTGAAAAGGATCCAAAGGAGATTGCGGCAGCCAAGTTGGTGCAAGCTAGTAATTATCCTCAGTGTCAGCTTTGTCTAGAGAATGAGGGCTACCATGGTCGGGTCAACCACCCAGCTCGCAGCAATCACCGTATTATCCGTTTTGAAATGGCTGGTCAGGAATGGGGCTTCCAGTATTCGCCCTATGCTTACTTTAATGAGCATTGTATCTTTTTAGATGGTCAGCATCGTCCCATGGCTATTAGTCGTCAGAGCTTTGAACGTCTGCTGGCTATCGTAGAGAAGTTTCCAGGTTATTTTGCGGGCTCTAATGCCGACTTGCCGATAGTGGGAGGGTCTATTCTAACTCATGACCACTATCAGGGAGGCCGTCACGTTTTTCCTATGGAATTGGCTCCCTTGCAAAAGACTTTCTCTTTTACTGGTTTTGAGCAGGTCAAGGCTGGGATTGTCAAGTGGCCTATGTCAGTGTTACGTTTGACTTCGGCTTCCAAAGAAGATTTGATCAACTTGGCTGACAAGATTTTAAAGGAATGGCGCCAGTATTCAGACCCTGAAGTGCAGATTTTGACAGAGACGGACGGGATACCGCATCACACCATCACACCTATAGCCCGTAAACGCGATGGCCAGTTTGAGTTGGACTTAGTCTTGCGAGACAATCAGACTTCAGTAGAACATCCTGATGGTATCTATCATCCCCATAAGGATGTTCAACATATCAAGAAGGAAAATATCGGCTTGATTGAGGTCATGGGCTTGGCTATCTTACCACCACGTCTGAAAGAAGAAGTAGAGCAAGTCGCCAGCTATCTCGTGGGAGATGGGGATACAGTTGCCGCTTATCATCAGGAATGGGCAGACCAACTCAAAGCCCAACATCCAGATCTAGCGGATAAAGAAAAAGCCCTTGAAATTGTCAAGGATTCTGTGGGTGCCATCTTTGCGCGTGTACTTGAGGATGCAGGAGTTTACAAGCAGACGGAACAAGGACAGGTAGCCTTTATGCGCTTTGTAGAGCAGGTTGGAATTTTACCAGGATAGGAGCCTTCTCCTTGCACAGTCCTATAAAAAGTAGTATCATAGTGTCGTTTGAAACATTAGGAGGAAACGATGAAAGATTTTCATTTTGATGCTATATCTGCCTTTGAAAATTACGAAATTGAACAAATGAGAGATGGTCACGTTGTGGTGACGACCAAAGTAGTGGACTCGTCGCTCAACTACTATGGTAATGCCCATGGTGGCTATCTATTCACACTATGTGATCAAATAAGTGGTTTGGTGGTTATCTCGCTGGGGCTTGATGGGGTGACACTCCAATCATCTATCAACTACCTTAAGGCAGGAAAACTCGACGATGTATTGACAATTAAAGGAGAATGTGTCCATCAAGGTCGCACAACCTGTGTCGTGGATGTCGATATCACCAATCAAGATGACAGAAATGTCTGCAAAGCAACCTTTACCATGTTTGTCACAGGTCAGCGGTCAGAAGACAGACAGGTAAGGATATAACATAAAAAAGAGGCTCACACCTCTTTTTCTTATTTCTTTTTATGATTCAGTACCGCATTGAGGACAATGGCGAGTAGGCTGGCTACGACGATTCCGTTTGAGAAGAACATTTGGAAGGCTGTCGGCATGCTGACAAAGAGATTACTGTTATTGAGTCCGACCCCTGCAGCGATGGATACAGCTGCGATAAGGAAGTTATGTTCATTGTTAGCAAAGTCAACACGGGCGAGGATTTGCATCCCTTGAATCGATACAAAACCAAACATCACCAGCATGGCACCACCGAGGACAGGACTCGGAATGATTTGGGCAAGGGCGCCAAACTTAGGAAGGAGTCCAAGGAGAACCAGGAAACCAGCTGCGTAGTAGATTGGCAGGCGAGTCTTGATACCTGACAATTTAACCAGACCAACGTTTTGTGAAAATCCTGTGTAAGGGAAGGTGTTAAAGATTCCTCCGAGAAGTACGGCCAAACCTTCTGCACGGTAACCGTTGCGAAGGCGTGTGGTGTCGATTGGGTCTTTCGTGATATCAGACAAGGCTAGGTAAACACCAGTCGACTCAACCATAGACACCGTTGCGATGATACACATCATGACAATAGATGAGATTTCAAAGGTTGGCATTCCAAAGTAGAGGGGAGTTGGGACATGGATAAGCGGTGCTGCTGCAACAGGAGAGAAGTCCACCAAGCCCATAGTAGCAGCGATGGCAGTTCCAACAACCAGACCAATCAAAATAGAGATAGACTTGATAAATCCTTTGGTAAAGATGTTAATCAAGAGGATAATCAGAACAGTGATAGCTGCAAGCAAGAGACTTTGACCAGTTGGTTCTGGAACGTTATTTCCCATATTTCCAATAGCGACAGGAATCAAGGTTAAACCAATAGTAGTAATAACTGATCCTGTTACGATAGATGGGAAAAGATTGGCAACTTTTGAGAAGATGCCTGAAACAAGAATCACGTAAATCCCTGATGCAATAAGGGCACCAAACATAGCACCACTACCATGGCTTTGCCCAATCATAATCAAGGGAGCGACTGATTGGAAGGCAACTCCGAGAACGACTGGTAGCCCAATTCCAAAGTATTTGTTGAGTTGGAGTTGGAGGAAGGTTGCCACCCCACACATGAAGATGTCTGTAGAAATCAGGTAGGTCAACTGCTCTGCTGAATAGCCAAGGGCTGTCGCAATCATGATAGGAACCAGGATGGATCCTGAGTACATAGCTAGTAAGTGCTGCAAGCCAAGGACGGCTGCTTGTGAATGTTTTTCTTGAGTTTGCATTAGAGATCTGCCTCCTTAAATACGACCTGACCATTTTCAAAACGATCCAAACGAGCAAGTGATAGGACAGGATAGCCTGCTTTTTCAAGCAAATCACGGCCATCTTGGAAGGATTTTTCAATCACGATACCGATAGCTTCGACTGTTGCTCCAGCCTGTTCGATGATTTGAATCAAGCCTTTAGCAGCTTGGCCATTAGCAAGGAAGTCGTCGATAATCAAAACCTTGTCGTCTGGTGAGAGGAATTTTCCAGCGATAGAAACGGTGCTGGTCACCTGCTTGGTAAAGGAGTAGACTTCGGCAGTTAAGATACCTTCGTTCATAGTGATGTTTTTAGCTTTTTTAGCGAAAATCATGGGAACGTTTAAGGCTTCAGCTGTAAAAAGGGCTGGGGCAATCCCCGATGCTTCAATGGTCACGACCTTGGTAATGCCAGCAGAAGCAAATTTTTCCGCAAAAACTTTACCAATCTCTCGCATCAAGCTAAAGTCAACTTGGTGGGTTAAAAAGGAATCCACCTTGAGGATGTTATCACCCAAGATATGCCCATCCTTGAGGATGCGCTCTTCTAATAATTTCATAAGACCTCCTAAAGTCTAAAAGATAATTCATTTGCTTGTTTCAGATTTATATCCAGTAAAACTGATAGAAAAAGGACCTACTTAATCTCTAAGTAAGTCCCCAAAATAGGCATGGTAAAAACGACCATACCTCACTTCTGACTTACTTATTGTTAGGTGTTCCGGCACCTTGTAGAAACGTCGTGCCAATTCACGACATAAACAAGTAAAACGATATTCAATTTTAAATAGGCTTGTGCCAATGTTTTTATTTTACACTAAATAACTTTAGAAATCAAATTTTTTGTCAGTGTTTTGGAATAAAAAACGAACAAATTGAAGAAAGATGGACAAATTCTCAATTATATACTAACATTTAGAAGTATTTTTCATCATAAAAGACATATTATCAAGATTCTTTAAGACCTGACAATATGCCTTTTTCTGATTTGAAAGATTTTTTCTATTCGCTAAATCTTAAAAAATAGCCATCTGGATCCAAAACTGCAAATTCGTGAGGGTAAATAAAGTTATCTCCCACTCGAAATTCTCTTTTGGTCAGCGGACGATGGATAGGATAGTTAGCTTCCAGCAGTTTTTGGTGGAGCTGAGGGACATCTTCAATGCCAAAGGAAATATTGACACCGCGCCCGAAAGGATAGGTTAGTTGGGCTAATTCTTCTGTACTGCCTTCTTCTAGCATAAGTTGGCAGTCTTCAAGCGAGAGGAAGAGAAATTTCTCCTCTGGACGCTCGTATTCGACAGAAAATCCTAGCAGGCCGCAGTAGAAGTGACGCGACTGTTCGATGTCAGATACTACAAATTCAGGAATGACAGCTTGATAGTCCATTCGTTTTCTCCTTAGAGTTCAATTTCCAAGACAATGGGTGTATGGTCTTGGCGAGCTCCTGAGTCAATCATGTCAGACTTGGTCACTTTGTCAGCGATGCGGTTACTTGTCAGCCAGTAGTCGATTCTCCAGCCTGTATTGTTGATTTTAGAAGTCTTGCTACGTTGTGCCCACCAAGTGTAGCGTTCTGGAACATCGCCGTGAATGTGGCGGAAGGTATCAGTAAATCCAGTTGCCAAGAGGTTGGTAAATCCAGCACGTTCTTCGTCAGTAAATCCAGGTGAACGGCGGTTGCTGGCAGGATTTGCAAGGTCGATCTCATTGTGGGCCACGTTGTAGTCACCGGTCGCAAGGACTGGTTTTTCTTTGTCTAGTTCAGCCAAATACTCCGCATATTTGACATCCCAGACTTGACGTTCTTCCAAGCGTTTGAGACCGTCGCCAGCGTTTGGTGTGTAAACTTGGGTAACGAAAAATTTATCAAATTCTAAGGTTATGATGCGACCTTCCAAGTCCATGGTAGAAGGGGCACCGATTTCTGGGAAAGTGACAGTAGGTGTAAGTTCTTTCTTATAAAGGAACATGGTTCCAGCATAGCCTTTACGAGCAGGCTCTTGGGAAGAACGCCACGTGTTTTCGTAGCCTGGGAAGAGTTCTTCTAAAATTTCCAAGTGTTTCTTTGTAGGCCCTTTGGCAGAAAGCTTGGTTTCTTGGATAGCAATAATATCAGCATTTTCAGCGACCAAGGTTTGTAGGACTTCTTGGGACAATTTGGCACGAGCTGAGTCACTAGTTAGGGCTGCATTGAGGGAATCAATATTCCATGAGATAAGTTTCATAAAGTTACCTTTTTCATTCAGATTATAGATTTTATTATACCAAAAAAAGGTCTATTTCCCCAACGTATGGCTTGAAAAATCACTCTCTTTCGTTTATAATTAAGAATGATTTTATGAAAGGGAGTGAAAATAAATGAAATTTTACTCATATGACTATGTGCTTAGCCAAATCAGTCAACAAAATGGAATCATGATTGGCTTTGGGATTGTGCTCCTAGCTATCACAGGATTTTTTGCTTTTAAGGCCTATCGTGATAAAAAGGGGACTAAGTTTCGGGAATTGGTCATGATTTTGGCCTTGACCTTAGTGGCCATGCTTTTAGTGACAATTTCAAAATACCAGACCAATCAAGCCTCTAACAATCAATTTCAAACCTCCCTTCATTTCATAGAGGTTGTTTCCAAAGACTTGGGAGTGGATAAATCAGAAGTCTATGTCAATACTTCTGCAGCCACTGATGGAGCGCTTGTCAAGGTAGGTTCAAATGTCTATCGTGCCATGAACGGGAGCCAACCAGACAAGTATCTTTTAGAGAAATTAGAATTGCATCAAACAGATGCTATTGAATTGGTGGAGGTAAACAAATGACACTCAATTATATGGAAATTTTAATCAAACTGGCCTTGGGGCTCTTCTCGCTTGTTTTTGTTATCAATGTGACAGGAAAGGGGAACCTAGCACCTAACTCTGCTACAGACCAAATTCAGAACTATGTTCTCGGTGGTATCATCGGTGGGGTGATTTACAATAGTTCTATCAGTATTCTGCAATATGCAGTGATTCTGATGATGTGGACGATTTTGGTTTTGACCCTCAAGTGGCTTAGTAACAATGTTCATTTTGTCAAACGCTTGATTGATGGTAAACCGACTCTGCTCATCAAAAATGGGCAGATTGACCCAGAAGCCTGTCGTTCAGTTGGTTTGTCTGCGGCAGAGGTTGCTCTCAAACTTCGTAGCCAAGGAATTTTCCAGATGAAGCAAGTTAAACGAGCTGTGCAGGAGCAAAATGGCCAACTTATCGTGGTCCAAATGGGAGATGAAAATCCTAAGTATCCAGTTGTGACTGACGGTGTGATCCAAGTAGATGTTTTGGAATCGATTGGTCGTAGCGAAGAGTGGCTGCTTGATAACCTCAAC
Source organism: Streptococcus mitis (assembly GCA_032480835.1). Classification (GTDB taxonomy): domain Bacteria; phylum Bacillota; class Bacilli; order Lactobacillales; family Streptococcaceae; genus Streptococcus; species Streptococcus mitis_DK. The sequence continues at coordinate 45,275 of JAWETZ010000011.1, read as the reverse complement.
AAGCAAGGACATGACAATGTAGCTAATATCTTTATCGCTGAGTATGACAAGGGTGCCGTTACAGTCGTAACCTATGAATAAGAAAAACCTGGGGTCTTGGCCTCAGGTTTCTATTTACAATCAGAAAGGGATTTTATGTCCATTATTCAAAAACTTTGGTGGTTTTTCAAGTTAGAAAAACGCCGTTATCTAGTCGGGATTGTGGCCCTGGTCTTGGTTTCCGTCCTCAATCTCATTCCACCTATGGTTATGGGGCGGGTCATTGATGCCATCACATCGGGGCAATTAACCCAGCAGGACCTCCTTCTTGACCTATTTTACTTGCTTCTTGCGGCCTTTGGGATGTACTATCTGCGCTATGTTTGGCGTATGTACATCCTTGGCACCTCCTACCGTCTGGGGCAGATTATGCGGTCTCGCTTGTTTGAGCATTTCACAAAAATGTCTCCAGCCTTTTATCAAACCTATCGGACGGGGGACCTGATGGCACACGCAACCAACGATATCAATGCCTTAACCCGTCTCGCAGGTGGCGGTGTCATGTCTGCGGTGGATGCCTCAATCACAGCTTTAGTGACCTTGTTGACCATGCTCTTTAGCATTTCCTGGCAGATGACTCTGGTTGCTATTTTGCCTCTGCCTTTTATGGCTTATGCCACCAGTCGTCTAGGGAGAAGGACCCACAAGGCTTTTGGTGAATCCCAAGCTGCCTTTTCTGAACTCAATAACAAGGTACAGGAGTCCGTATCAGGTATTAAAGTGACCAAGTCTTTCGGTTATCAGGCGGACGAATTGAAGTCCTTTCAGGAAGTCAATGAATTGACCTTCCAAAAGAACCTCCAAACCATGAAATACGATAGTCTCTTTGACCCTATGGTTCTCTTGTTTGTTGGTTCCTCCTATGTGTTAACGCTCTTGGTCGGCTCCTTGATGGTTCAGGAAGGGCAGATTACAGTTGGGAATCTAGTTACCTTTATCAGCTACTTGGATATGCTAGTTTGGCCTCTTATGGCCATCGGCTTCCTCTTTAATATTACCCAGCGAGGGAAGGTTTCTTACCAGCGGATTGAGGAACTTTTGTCTCAGGAATCACCTGTACAAGATCCTGAGTTTCCTTTAGATGGCATTGAAAACGGGCGCTTGCAGTACGATATTGATAGCTTTGCATTTGAAAATGAGGAAACACTGACAAATGTTCACTTTAGTTTGGAAAAAGGGCAAACTCTGGGCTTGGTTGGTCAGACAGGCTCTGGAAAAACGTCCTTGATTAAACTCCTCTTGCGTGAATACGATGTAGATAAGGGAGCTATTTATCTAAACGGTCACGATATTCGGGATTATCGTCTGACAGACCTTCGCAGTCTTATGGGCTATGTTCCTCAGGACCAGTTCCTCTTTGCGACTTCAATCCTAGACAATATCCGCTTTGGCAATCCTAAGCTGTCTCTTTCAGCAGTCGAGGAAGCGACCAAGCTGTCTCAAGTTTACCAAGACATTGTAGACATGCCTCAAGGATTTGATACGCTGATTGGTGAAAAGGGAGTCAGTCTTTCTGGAGGTCAAAAGCAGCGTCTGGCCATGAGTCGGGCGATGATTTTAGACCCTGATATCTTGATTTTGGATGATTCTTTGTCGGCCGTGGATGCCAAGACAGAGTATGCGATTATCGACAACCTCAAGGAGACGCGAAAGGACAAGACAACCATTATCACTGCCCATCGCCTCAGTGCGGTTGTCCATGCAGATTTGATTTTAGTCCTGCAAAATGGCCAAATTATCGAACGAGGAACGCACGAAGACCTGCTAGCCATGGATGGCTGGTATGCCCAAACCTACCAGTCTCAGCAGCTGGAAATGAAAGGAGAAGAAGATGCAGAATAAGAAAGAACAATGGGCTGTATTGAAGCGCTTGATGTCCTATCTCAAGCCTTACGGCCTCCTGACCTTTTTGGCACTCAGTTTTCTCCTAGCAACGACGGTCATCAAAAGTGTCATTCCCCTTGTGGCTTCCCACTTTATCGACCAGTATCTCAGCAATCTCAACCAACTCGCTGTGACCGTTTTGCTGGTCTATTATGGCCTTTATATCCTACAAACTCTGGTCCAGTATGTCGGTAATCTTCTCTTTGCGCGCGTGTCTTACAGTATTGTTAGGGATATTCGTCGAGATGCCTTTGCCAATATGGAAAAACTGGGTATGTCTTATTTTGACAAGACGCCAGCAGGCTCTATCGTCTCTCGTTTGACAAATGACACCGAGACTATCAGTGATATGTTTTCGGGGATTTTATCTAGCTTTATCTCAGCAGTTTTCATCTTTCTGACAACCCTTTATACCATGTTGGTGTTGGATTTTCGTTTGACAGCATTAGTCTTGCTCTTTCTCCCCTTGATTTTCCTTTTGGTCAATCTCTATCGGAAAAAATCAGTGAAAATCATTGAGAAAACCAGAAGTCTCTTGTCAGATATCAATAGTAAGCTGGCTGAAAACATTGAGGGAATCAGAATAATCCAGGCCTTTAATCAAGAGAAGCGCCTGCAGGCGGAATTTGATGAGATCAACCGAGAACACTTGGTCTATGCCAACCGTTCTGTAGCCTTGGATGCCCTCTTTTTGAGACCTGCCATGAGTTTGCTTAAACTCCTAGGATATGCAGTTTTAATGGCCTATTTTGGCTATCGTGGACTTTATCTGGGAATAACGGCAGGAACTATGTATGCCTTTATCCAGTATATCAATCGTCTCTTTGATCCCCTGATTGAAGTGACGCAAAACTTTTCGACCCTTCAAACTTCCATGGTGTCTGCAGGTCGTGTCTTTGCCTTGATTGACGAGAGGACCTATGAGCCCCTTCAAAAAGATGGGCAAGCCAAAGTCCAAGAGGGCAATATTCGCTTTGAACATGTGTGTTTCTCGTATGACGGCAAACATCCGATTCTGGATGATATTTCCTTTTCCGTTAACAAGGGTGAGACCATTGCTTTTGTGGGGCATACAGGTTCTGGGAAATCTTCGATTATCAATGTTCTCATGCGCTTTTATGAATTCCAGTCAGGGCGAGTTCTATTGGATGATGTGGATATCAGGAACTACAGTCAGGAAGAGTTGAGAAAAAATATCGGTCTAGTCTTGCAGGATCCCTTCCTCTATCATGGGACTATTAAGTCCAATATCGCCATGTACCAAGAGATCAGTGATGAGCAGGTCCAGGCTGCGGTAGCCTTCGTGGATGCAGATTCCTTTATTCAAGAACTTCCTTTAGGCTATGATGCACCCGTTTCCGAGCGTGGTTCGAGCTTTTCTACTGGACAGCGCCAGCTTCTTGCCTTTGCCAGAACAGTCGCCAGTCAGCCTAAAATCTTGATTTTGGATGAAGCGACAGCCAATATTGACTCTGAAACAGAAAGTCTGGTTCAAGCTTCTCTGGCGAAGATGAGGCAGGGGCGGACAACCATTGCCATTGCTCACCGACTTTCGACCATCCAAGACGCCAACTGCATCTATGTTTTGGAGAAGGGACGCATTATCGAGAGCGGAACCCATGAGGAACTTTTGGCCTTGGGAGGAACCTATCACAAGATGTATAGCTTGCAGGCGGGGGCCATGTCTTAATACTCTTTGATTTTTATTGAGTTAAAGAAGGAAATCCTTCAAATTACAGATTTCTTTCACCGCCTTTTCCATTTTGTGGTATAATGAAAAATGTTGACAAATAGTATAATAAAAACAAAGGAGAAACTGCATGCTGAAATGGGAAGACTTGCCCGTGGAAATGAAATCAAGCGAGGTTGAGTCTTACTACCAGCTTGTCTCTAAAAGGAAGGGTTCGCTGATTTTCAAGCGTTGCTTGGACTGGGTTCTTGCCTTGCTCTTGCTAATTTTGACTTCCCCAGTCTTTCTGATCTTGAGCATTTGGATCAAGTTGGATAGCAAGGGGCCTGTCATTTACAAGCAAGAGCGAGTGACCCAGTATAACCATAGGTTCAAGATTTGGAAGTTTCGTACCATGGTGACGGATGCGGATAAAAAAGGCAGTCTGGTGACTTCTGCTAACGATAGCCGTATTACCAAGGTAGGAAATTTCATCCGCCGTGTGCGTTTGGATGAACTGCCTCAGCTGGTCAATGTCCTTAAAGGCGAGATGTCCTTTGTTGGGACACGTCCTGAAGTGCCACGTTACACAGAGCAGTATAGCCCTGAAATGATGGCGACCTTGCTCTTGCCAGCAGGAATTACCTCTCCAGCCAGCATCAACTACAAGGATGAGGACACTATCATCAGTCAAATGACCGAAAAAGGCCTATCAGTTGACCAAGCCTATGTAGAACATGTTCTTCCTGAAAAGATGCGCTATAATCTCACTTATCTCCGAGAATTTAGTTTCCTTGGAGACATCAAAATCATGTTTCAAACCGTGTTTGAAGTGCTAAAATAAAGTAGTCATGAGAAAATGAGTACAGATAAAAGGAGCAAATCAATGCCAAATTACAATATTCCATTTTCACCACCCGATATTACAGAAGCAGAAATTGCTGAAGTAGCGGATACCCTGCGTTCTGGTTGGATTACAACAGGTCCAAAGACAAAAGAACTAGAGCGTCGCTTGTCTCAATATACACAGACACCTAAGACTGTCTGCCTCAACTCTGCGACAGCCGCTCTTGAGTTGATTTTGCGCGTCTTGGAAGTGAGACCTGGTGATGAAGTCATCGTTCCAGCCATGACCTATACAGCTTCATGTAGTGTTATCACTCACGTAGGAGCAACACCTGTCATGGTGGATATCCAAGCAGATACGTTTGAGATGGATTATGACTTGCTGGAGCAAGCTATCACTGAAAAGACTAAGGTGATTATTCCTGTTGAGCTTGCGGGGATTGTTTGCGACTATGATCGTTTGTTCCAAGTTGTGGAGAAAAAACGTGACCTCTTTACTGCTGCAAGCAAGTGGCAAAAAGCCTTTAACCGTATTGTGATTGTTTCTGATAGTGCTCATGCTTTGGGATCTACTTATAAAGGGCAACCAGCTGGTTCTATCGCGGACTTTACTTCCTTCTCATTCCACGCAGTTAAGAACTTTACGACTGCTGAAGGTGGAAGTGCGACTTGGAAGTCTAATCCAGCGATTGACGACGAAGAGATGTACAAGGAATTTCAAATCCTTTCCCTTCATGGTCAAACTAAGGATGCCCTTGCTAAGATGCAATTAGGTTCATGGGAGTACGATATCGTCACACCAGCCTACAAGTGCAATATGACTGATATCATGGCTTCCCTTGGTTTGGTACAATTGGACCGTTACGCTGGTTTGCTACAACGTCGTAAGGACATCGTGGACCGCTATGATCGTGGTTTTGCAGGTTCTCGCATCCATCCATTGGCACATAAGACTGATACTGTCGAATCTTCACGTCACCTCTACATCACCCATGTAGACGGAGCAAGTTTAGAAGAACGTAACCTCATCATCCAAGAATTGGCCAAAGCAGGAATCGCAAGTAACGTACACTACAAACCGCTTCCGCTCTTGACAGCTTATAAGAATCTTGGCTTTGATATGGCGAATTATCCTAAGGCCTATGCCTTCTTTGAAAATGAAATTACGCTCCCTCTTCACACTAAATTAAGTGATGAAGAAGTGGACTATATCATTGAGACTTTCAAAACAGTTTCTGAAAAAGTGCTAACTTTATCAAAAAAATCGTAAAAAAGTCTTGACAAAGAAAAAACAAAGTATTAAAATAAGTTCAACAAATCAGAAAAGTAACTATTTTTGATCTTCAGGGAGCCTGTGGTGATTGTGAACAGGTGGTTGGAAGTAGTGAAAGTGGGCTGATTTTAAAAATGAATTTGAAACAATGAAAATTCGGTGCGCACACCTTACAGTGCAACTTGTTGTTAGACAAGGTAGAGATGTAAAGGGGAATAGTCCCTTTATAATTGAGGTGGCACCGCGTTACTAACGCCCTCACACAGAATCCAATCTGTGTGAGGGCTTTTTCATATCTTGAAATTAATACTGAAAGAGGAAAAATTTTATGACAACTAAAGGTTATTTTGGACAATTTGGTGGTAGTTTTGTACCGGAGCCGATTCAGGCTTTGTTGGATGAGTTAGAAGTGACTTTTGACAAGTACAAGGATGATCCAGAATTTTTGGCAGAGTTTCGCCATTACTTAAAAGACTATTCAGGCCGTGAAACACCGCTTTATTTTGCGGAAAGTTTGACAGATCACTTAGGTGGCGCTAAGATTTATCTCAAGCGCGAAGACCTTAACCACCTGGGTTCTCACAAGCTCAACAACGTTTTAGGACAAATCCTTCTTGCCAAACGTATGGGCAAAAAACGTGTTATCGCTGAAACAGGAGCTGGTCAACACGGTGTTGCGACAGCAGCGGCTGCAGCCAAGTTTGGTATGGCCTGTGATGTCTACATGGGGGCAGAAGATGTGGAGCGTCAACGTCTCAATGTCTTCCGTATGGAGATGATGGGAGCAACTGTTCATGCAGTTGAAACAGGGACACGAACTCTTAAGGATGCGGTTGATGCAGCCTTTGGAGCATGGATGAATGACCTTGAAGCCTTCTATGTTTTGGGATCTGCTGTAGGCCCTCATCCTTATCCTACCATTGTTCATGAGTTCCAAAAGGTCATCAGTGAAGAATCTCGCCGTCAAATTTTAGAAAAAGAAGGTCGTTTACCAGATTACGTTATTGCCTGTGTAGGTGGTGGTTCCAATGCCATTGGTGCTTTTTCACAGTATGTGGCTGATGAAGAAGTTAAATTGGTTGGGGTTGAAGCTGCTGGTCACGGACTTGACACAGACAAGCACGCAGCTACTATGACAAAAGGTAGTATCGGAATTGTCGACGGTATGAAGACTTATGCAGTCTTTAAGGAAGATGGAGAGCTGGCTCCAGTATACTCTATCTCAGCTGGATTGGACTATCCAGGGGTTGGCCCAGAACACGCCTACTTCAAAGATTCAGGTCGCGTGGAATATGTGGCAGCGACGGATGAAGAAGCTGTTCAGGCTCTCCTCCTTCTCAGCAAGACTGAAGGAATTATCCCAGCGATTGAAAGCTCACACGCTATCGCAGAAGCAGTTAAACGTGCACCGAAACTAAGTAAAGATGACATTATCATCATCAATGTCTCTGGTCGTGGAGACAAGGACGTAGCTGCGATTGCAGACTACCTTGAAGCTAAAAAGTAATAGATGGAAAAATTACAGTCTTTTCTCTCACAGAGAGCTTGTGGTTGCTGGAAACAAGCAGAGAAAGCTGTAAGGTTGGGTCCATCTGAAACGAGAGAAGAAAACATAATTCTCAAGGGAGTGCCCTTTATCGCACAGCCTGTTACAGTAGGTATCTGAGACAGGAATGAGAGATAGGAGAAATCCTATAATTGAGGTGGCACCGCGAATTTCGTCCTCACGCAAGTTGTTTTGCGTGGGGATTTTTCATACAGTTGCCACGGACTAGAAGTAGAACTGAAAGGGAAATTACAATGGAACGAATCATTCATGGAGATGTCTTATCACCAATCTTGGCTTATATGCGCCTAAAGGGGCAACACAAGGTTATCTTAGAAAGTATTCCGAGAGACAAGGAAACAGCTCGTTTTTCTATCCTAGCCTATAATCCAGTTTTTGAGATTAAGTTTGAAAATGGAATCCTCTATCAAAATGGTCAAGTGATTGATCGGGATCCCCTGGATTTCCTTTATGAAGTGACTCATAAGAGCCAGCACCATTCAGAGCTACCTTTTGGTGGGGGAGCCATTGGTTTTGTTGGTTACGATATGATTTCGCTTTATGAAGAAATTGGGCAAATCCCTCAAGATACAATTGGAACGCCAGACATGCATTTCTTCGTCTATGAGAGTTACATGGTCTTTGATCACAAGAAGGAAAAAATCCATGTCATCGAGGATGCCCTTTACAGTGAGCGTAGTCAAGAATACTTGGAAAAAGCCTTGAACCAAGTGCTTGAGGAATTATGCATCCCTGCTCCAAATGAATTTGAAGACTTGGATTTATCTCAGCTGGACTTCAAACCGCATATTGCTCCTCAGAAGTTTGAAGAAATGGTGGAAACCGCTCGTGACTTGATTCGTAACGGGGATATGTTCCAATGTGTACTCAGCCAGCGTTTCTCAGCAGAAGTTACTGGAAATCCATTTGACTTCTACAGAAATCTTCGCGTGACTAATCCATCAAATTACCTCTATTTCTATGATTTTGGAGATTATCAAATCATCGGTGCCAGTCCTGAAAGTTTGGTTTCTGTCAAAAACGGCATCGTGACAACCAATCCGATTGCAGGTACGCGCCCAAGAGGAGCTACAGATGAAGAAGACAAGGCTTTGGCGACCGACCTGCTTTCGGATGAGAAGGAAACAGCAGAGCATCGAATGTTAGTAGACTTGGGTCGTAATGATATTGGTCGCATCTCTGAAACGGCAAGTGTCCAAGTCACTAAGTATATGGAAGTGGAGCTTTTCCGCTATGTTATGCATTTGACCAGCGTGGTCAAGGGGCGTTTGCTTCCAGAACTCACTGCCATGGATGCCTTGAAAGCAACACTTCCAGCTGGAACAGTTTCAGGAGCACCAAAGATTCGAGCCATGAGACGCATCTATGAACTGGAAACAGAAAAACGTGGCGTATACGCAGGAGCAATCGGCTACTTGTCTGCGACGGGTGATATGGATTTTGCCATTGCCATCCGAACTATGATTCTCAAAAATCAAACAGCCTATGTGCAGGCTGGGGCAGGGATTGTCTACGATTCTATCGCCCAAAACGAATACCAAGAAACCATTAACAAGGCTAAATCTATGACTAGAATTGGAGAACTAAGACCATGATTTTATTGATTGATAACTATGATTCTTTTACCTATAACTTGGCCCAATACATTGGGAATTTTGCAGAAGTTCAGGTCTTGAGAAATGATGATCCCAAGCTGTATGAAGAAGCTGAAAAAGCAGATGGTCTGGTCTTTTCTCCTGGTCCTGGTTGGCCAGTTGATGCTGGTAAGATGGAAGACATGATTCGTGATTTTTCTGGCAAGAAGCCGATTCTTGGAATTTGTTTGGGCCACCAAGCCATTGCAGAAGTCTTTGGTGGTAAGTTAGGTTTGGCTCCAAAAGTCATGCATGGGAAACAGAGTAATATCAGCTTTGAAGCGCCATCTGTTTTGTATCAAGGTATCGAGGATGGCCGTGCGGTCATGCGTTACCACAGTATTTTAATTGAAGAAATGCCAGAAGACTTTGAAGTGACAGCTCGTTCGACTGATGATCAAGCTATCATGGGGATTCAACACAAAAACCTACCAATTTATGGTTTCCAGTACCATCCAGAAAGTATCGGAACGCCAGACGGCTTGTCTTCTATTCAGAATTTTATCGAGAAGGTTGTAAAGTGAGGAAACTAGGATGAAAGAGATTATTGAAAAACTAGCAAAATTTGAAAATTTATCAGGTGTGGAAATGACGGATGTCATTGAGCGTATCGTAACTGGGCGTGTAACGGAGGCGCAGATTGCTTCTCTCCTTTTGGCTCTTAAGATGAAGGGGGAAACACCTGAAGAACGCACAGCCATTGCCCAAGTCATGAGAGGGCATGCCCAACATATTCCAACTGAGATTCATGATGCCATGGACAACTGTGGTACAGGTGGGGACAAGTCTTTCAGTTTTAACATTTCGACAACTGCAGCCTTTGTCTTGGCTGGTGGCGGTGTTCACATGGCCAAGCATGGTAACCGCTCGATTTCTTCTAAATCTGGTTCTGCAGATGTCCTAGAAGCCTTGGGCATCAACCTAGACCTCAAACCAGCTGAACTAGGTAAGGTATTTGATAAAACTGGCATCGTCTTTCTCTTTGCCAAAAATATGCACCCAGCTATGAAATACATCATGCCAGCTCGTTTGGAACTAGGAATTCCAACGATTATGAACTTGACTGGTCCACTGATTCACCCAATGGCTTTGGAAACACAGCTTCTTGGTATTAGTCGTCCAGAACTGCTAGAAAGTACAGCTCAGGTATTGAAAAATATGGGTCGCAAACGTGCCATCGTGGTTGCTGGACCAGAAGGACTGGATGAAGCTGGTTTGAATGGAACAACCAAGATTGCACTTCTTGAAAATGGCGAAATCACCCTGTCAAGCTTTACTCCAGAGGATTTGGGGATGGAAGGCTACGCTATCGAAGATATTCGTGGTGGGAATGCTCAGGAAAATGCAGAAATTTTGCTCAGCGTTCTTAAAAACGAACCAAGTCCATTCTTGGAAACGACAGTCTTAAATGCTGGTCTTGGTTTCTATGCTAATGGTAAGGTTGATAGCATCAAGCAAGGAGTTGCCTTGGCCCGTCAAGTGATTGCTAGTGGCAAGGCCCTTGAAAAACTCAGACTGTTACAGGAGTACCAAAAATGAGTCAGGAATTTTTAGCACGAATTTTGGAGCAAAAGGCGCGTGAGGTTGAGCAGATGAAGCTGGAGGAAATCCAGCCTCTGCGCCAGACCTACCGCTTGGCTGACTTTTTGAAGAATCATCAAGATCGCTTGCAGGTGATCGCTGAAGTTAAGAAAGCTAGCCCTAGTCTGGGAGATATCAATCTCGATGTGGATATTGTGCAACAGGCCCAGACTTATGAAGCAAACGGCGCAGTGATGATTTCAGTTTTGACAGATGAGGTTTTCTTTAAAGGGCATTTGGATTATCTACGGGAGATTTCCAGTCAGGTAAACATTCCAACGCTCAACAAGGACTTTATCATCGATGAAAAGCAAATCATCCGCGCTCGCAATGCAGGTGCAACGGTCATCCTACTCATTGTGGCAGCCTTGTCTGAAGAACGTCTCAAGGAACTTTATGACTATGCGACAGAGCTTGGTCTGGAAGTCTTGGTGGAAACTCACAATCTAGCTGAACTAGAAGTGGCTCACAGACTTGGTGCCCAGATTATCGGGGTCAATAACCGCAACTTGACCACCTTTGAAGTTGACTTGCAGACCAGTGTAGACTTGGCTAAACATTTCAAAGATGATTGCTTGTACATTTCTGAATCTGCTATTTTCACAGGGCAGGATGCGGAACGAGTAGCGCCATACTTTAACGGAATTTTAGTTGGGACAGCTCTTATGCAGGCAGAAGATGTAGCCCAGAGAATCAAGGAGTTGCAGATTGACAAAGGTTAAAATTTGCGGACTATCGACCAAAGAAGCGGTGGAAACAGCCGTTTCAGCAGGAGCCGACTACATCGGTTTTGTCTTTGCACCTAGTAAAAGACAGGTGACTTTGGATCAGGCTGCTGAGCTGGCAAAGCTTATTCCTGCAGATGTCAAAAAGGTTGGTGTATTTGTTTCACCAAGTCGGGCAGAACTGCTAGAAGTCATTGACAAAGTTGGCTTGGACTTGGTTCAAGTTCATGGTCAGGTGGCAGATGATTTATTTGAGAATTTGCCTTGTGTCAGTATTCAGGCTGTGCAGGTGGATGGAGAGGGGCATGTGCCCCATTCTCAGGCAGATTATCTCCTCTTTGATGCCCCTGTGGCAGGAAGTGGCCAGACCTTTGACTGGGGGCAACTAGATACAGCTGGATTAACTCAGCCCTTCTTTATCGCAGGTGGGCTGAAGGAAGACAATGTAGTAAAAGCAATTCAACACTTTACTCCCTATGCAGTAGATGTATCGAGCGGAGTGGAGAAAGATGGACAAAAAGATCATGAAAAGATTAGAGGATTTATAGAGAGGGTAAAGCATGGCATATCAGGAACCAAATAAAGATGGATTTTACGGAAAATTCGGAGGACGTTTCGTCCCAGAAACATTGATGACAGCAGTTTTGGAGTTGGAGAAGGCCTACCGTGAAAGTCAGGCAGATCCAAGTTTCCAAGAGGAATTAAACCAACTCTTGCGCCAGTACGTGGGACGTGAAACTCCCCTTTACTACGCAAAAAATTTGACCCAGCATATTGGCGGAGCCAAGATTTATCTCAAACGGGAAGATCTTAATCATACAGGTGCCCACAAGATTAACAATGCCTTGGGACAAGTTTTGCTTGCTAAACGCATGGGTAAAAAGAAAATTATCGCTGAAACAGGTGCTGGTCAGCATGGTGTGGCCACTGCAACTGCTGCGGCCCTCTTCAACATGGAATGTACCATCTATATGGGTGAGGAAGATGTTAAACGCCAAGCCCTCAATGTCTTCCGTATGGAGCTTTTGGGAGCTAAGGTTGAGGCCGTGACAGATGGTTCGCGCGTGCTTAAGGATGCGGTCAATGCAGCCCTTCGTTCATGGGTAGCAAATATCGATGATACCCACTATATCCTTGGTTCTGCCTTGGGCCCTCATCCTTTCCCAGAAATCGTTCGTGATTTCCAAAGTGTCATTGGTCGAGAAGCTAAACAACAGTATCGCGATATAACAGGTCAAGATCTGCCAGATGCCCTAGTAGCCTGTGTTGGTGGTGGTTCTAATGCCATCGGTCTCTTCCATCCCTTTGTAGAAGATGAGTCTGTAGCTATGTATGGGGCTGAAGCAGCAGGACTTGGTGTAGATACAGAGCACCACGCAGCTACCTTGACCAAGGGTCGTCCGGGTGTCCTTCACGGTTCTCTCATGGATGTTCTCCAAGATGCCCATGGTCAAATTCTTGAAGCCTTCTCTATCTCAGCAGGTTTGGACTATCCTGGTATCGGTCCAGAACATTCTCACTACCACGATATTAAACGTGCCAGCTATGTCCCTGTGACAGACGAAGAAGCCTTGGAAGGATTCCAGCTCTTGTCTCGTGTGGAAGGGATTATCCCAGCCTTGGAATCTAGCCACGCTATTGCTTTTGCGGTGAAATTGGCCAAAGAACTCGGACCAGACAAGTCCATGATTGTCTGTCTATCAGGTCGTGGGGACAAGGATGTGGTTCAAGTCAAAGACCGCTTGGAAGCAGATGCAGCAAAGAAGGGAGAAGCTCATGCCTAAGACACTAACAAAAAAATTAAACGCTATAAAAGCAGCTGGAAAAGGAATTTTCGTTCCCTATATCATGGCTGGTGACCACGAAAAAGGTTTGGATGGTCTCGCTGAAACAATCCACTTTTTAGAAGATTTGGGTGTTTCAGCTATTGAAGTGGGTATTCCCTTTTCAGACCCAGTTGCAGATGGGCCTGTTATCGAAGAAGCAGGCTTGCGCAGTCTAGCGCATGGGACTTCTACCCAGGCTTTGGTTGAAACCTTGAAAACCATTGAAACAGAGGTTCCGCTGGTCATTATGACCTACTTCAACCCCCTCTTTCAGTACGGTGTGAAGAATTTTGTCAAAGATTTGGCAGATACAGCGGTTAAGGGCTTGATTATCCCAGACCTGCCTCATGAGCATGCTAACTTTGTAGAGCCATTTTTGGTAGATACAGATATCGCCTTGATTCCTCTAGTTAGTTTGACGACAGGGATTGAGCGCCAGAAAGAGTTGATTGAAGGAGCGGAGGGATTCGTCTATGCCGTTGCCATCAATGGGGTGACAGGGAAATCAGGCAATTACCGTGCAGACTTGGACAAGCACTTGGCACAATTGCATCAAGTGGCCGATATCCCAGTCTTGACAGGTTTTGGTGTATCTAGTCAAGCCGATGTAGAACGCTTCAATGCGGTATCAGATGGTGTTATCGTTGGTTCAAAAATTGTAAAAGCTCTCCATGAAGGAGAGCCGATTCAGGACTTTATCAAACAAGCAGTAGCTTACCAAAAATAATCACACAAGCAGCGAGTAAGAGGAAAGGCACAAAAGGAAGTCTTTCCTTTTTCTTTTGTGGGAGAAATGCTAGAATTCCTGTTGCAGAAGCAAACTGAATCAAGATCAGTAACTCCGTTACGCTAAAGATAAGAGAACAAGAAGCTAAAAAGAGAAAATCCCCTGCACCCATGCGGATATCGATAAAATGAGCCAAAATTCCAAGGACAAGGAAGAGGACCATGACTAGATTCCAGCCAGAGCCGGCCATTAGGATTAGGTGGAAAGTCATCCAGACCAGTAAGGGATATTCCTGATGGCGAAAGTCGTAGATACCTAAGGTCAAGCCACCAGTGATTAGAATGATTTGTCCCAAGGAAAGTAAACCCCAATAGTAAAGCAGAAAGATGAGTCCTAAGCCTAGTTCAAAGAGGGCATACCAGACAGGATAAGGAGCCTTGCAGTAGCGACAGCGAAAGTGATTGAAGACCTGCGAGAGAATCGGAATCAAATCTAAGGGGCGCAAGCGAGTCTGACAGGAATCGCAGTGACTAGCAGGTTGGATAATGGATTGCTCAGGAAAACGGTCAATAACCAAACCAAGAAAGGAAGCGAGAATGCTCCCGACAAGAAAAAAATAAATATCAATCATACTTATTTATTCGTAAAAAATAGGAGAAGTAGTATAATGGAGAAACATAGACAAGATAGTGAGGTCAAGATGACAATTCGTTTTGAAGAAAATGTGAGCCCAGAAAATGCTCAATTCGTATGCCAATGGTCCAACTCCCTTGGCAAATCCTTTCAAGAACAATGGATGGGACCAATGATTCCTTTCCCCTTGACAATTCAAGTTTTGCAAGATTTGGAAGGAATCTTTTCAATCTTTGAAGGACAAGAGTTTGTGGGGGTTATCCAGAAAATCAGGCAAGAAGACAGTAATCTTCATATCGGAAGATTTTTTATCAACCCCCAGAAACAGGGGCAAGGCTTGGGTAGCCAGGCTTTAAGGAAATTTGTTAGTTTGGCCTTTGAAAATGTAGATATAGATAGTATTTCTCTAAATGTCTTCGAGGCAAATCAAAGAGCCCAGAATCTTTACCAAAAAGAAGGATTTGAAATCGTTCAAATAGTTGAAGAACCTGTACGAAAATACATCATGGAAAAGAGTAGATAGAAAGTAAAAATCCTTGAAATCAATGTTGACTGCGATGATGAACCTGAATCAGCCCCTCAAAAGGGACTGTATATGAATGAACGTTACCAGTGTTTAAAAATTAAAGAATATCAGGCACTTTTATCTTCCAAGGGTAGATAAATTTTCGCTAAACGTAAGATTGATATGAAATCTGTCTTTGGGCAGATAAAGGTTTGTTTGGTTATAAGAGATGTCATCTGAAAGGTAAGCGTAAAGTGAGAATTGACATGGGATTCGTACTCATGGTCAACAACCTGCTGAAATATAATAAGAGAAAGAGGCAAAATTAAAAAGCTAGAGTTCCGCAATTGGAAATCTCTAGCTTTTTGTTTTCTGAGAATCATCTTGACTCAGACTCTTTTGACTAATGTTACTAAAAAGATAAAGTAACTTTTAGCCTTATTTATTGTCGCCACTCAACATGTTTTTAACACCTTCGATAGCGCCTTCTACAGCGTCTTTGGCATCTTCAGCAACTTCTTTTACTTTAGAAACAACTTTTTCAGCTGCTCCTTCTTTTTCCATTTTTTCATCACCGATGGCTTTCCCAACACCTTCTTTAATAGAACCTTTAGCTTGATTTAATTTTTCTTCTACTGACATGATAATTTCTCCTGTTATATTTATTTTATCTTAGTTTACACGAGTTTTTTCGTGAGATACTACACCAGTTGCTGCACCTTTAACAGCTTCTACGCCTTCGCTAACTTTTTCTTGAACAGTTGAGAAACCAGATCCAAGACCAGATTTAGCTTTTTCGAATTGTTCTGAAGCGAATTCTCCTGTTGATTCAGCAACGTCAGATACGCGATCTTGAAGGCTTACTGAGTCTGCTTCATGTTGTTCTTTAGTTTTGATGTCGACAACGTTTACGTTGATTTCAACAACTTCCAAGTCAGTCATTTTAGCAACTTCTGAAGATACGATTTCTCTGATTTCTGAATATAAAGCTGGAACATTTTTTTGGTACTCAGCAATAATGTTTAAGTCAACTGCAACTTGTGTTTTACCAACTTCTACGTTAACACCACTTGTTACGTCATCGCTGTTAACGATTTTTTCTTTAAGGTTTGAGAAGAAACCACCGTCGATTCCCAAAAGACCTGAAACGTTTTCTAGTGACAGACCAATGATTTTTTGGATAACTTTATCTTCGTAAGTAAGTTCCCCTTTGATTTCGTGAGCTACAGCAGTAGCATCTTTCTTTTCTACGTTAGTGTTTGTGTTTTTTTCGTTTGACATATGAAACTCCTTTAATTAAATTAGTAATTTTTATTTTTTTTATTTATCTATATAGTTTTTTTCGATATATAATCCAGCTGCAACTCCCAGTGCTCCTAAAATCAATACAAATATTGTTTTGAAGAAGCCAAAGGAGACAATCAAACAAGCGAGAAATACGCCTATAAGACCTGCGATTATTGGATATCGATATTGTTTAAGCCATTCCATTTTTTACTTCCTTACTTCACACGACTAACAGTCTTTTTGTTTTGAGGTTTTGGTTTAGGCTGGTAGTCTTTTACTAGAACTTCTAGTTTAACCTGACGCTCAATACCAAAAAACTGCTTCAATCCATTAGTTATTTCATTTTGAATTAGTTGGCATCTGTCAGCGATGTTGTCCGAAGGAAGAATTTTACCTTCTACATGAACGAAACATTTATTTTTTCGTAAATTTACATGAACAGTTGGGTTCTTGATCAATCCATGATCACTCACCAAACTTCTAACAAAACCTTCGATTGCTGAATTCTTTAATTTCAATGTATCGTTTTTAGTTTCAAGTTGAATTTCCAAATAACGTTTAGGATAAAACAACACAACTAACATCGATAACAAAACTAAAGTTGATAGAGCCACTATCCCCCAGAATATATATCTAGAGAGATAAAATTCAACGAAATGATTCTGTCTCCAGCTAAATAGCTGAATGCCTAGATCACTAACTTGATGATAATCTATCAAAACAGGAAGGAAAATTGTCAAGATTAAAATACAGAAAATAATGAAACATATTTTCTTTGCTTTTGACATATACAATCCTTTCGATTTAACATTTAAACTATTTTTACCCGTCTAATCTATTTAAAAATAGTTTATTACTACAAGTAATTATTTTTTACCTGTAAAGAATGATACTACAGTAACAACAATTGCTGCTCCTGCAATAGATGGGATCAAAGCCATTCCAGCGATGGATGGGCCTCAACTACCTAAAAGGGATTGTCCTACAGATGACCCGACTAAACCAGCGAATACATTTGCGACGATTCCCATAGAACTACCTTTTTTAGTGATTCTACCTGCTACAAGTCCAATAAGACCTCCAGCAATGATTGACCACAATATTGCTTACCCTCCTTTTTTATTTTAATATCAAAAAATAAATCAATTCCTTTGATTATTGCTATTGTATAATTTTAATATAAAAAAATCAAATTCTTTGATTGTTGCTATTATATAATTTTTAAAATTAAAAATATAATCTTTCGACTTGAATTTGATTCTGTATTCACGCCCTCAATAGACGGTAAAATAAGAAAATTGTTTATATATTGTCTCTGTAGTGTTATTATACGAAATAAAAGATTTAGGAAAAGTCGTTATATCATGTTATACCTATTCTTTGTGGTATAATTGCAAGAGGTTTAATCCGATAATTTATAAAGAGAGAAAGACATTCATGAGAGATTTATTATCTAAAAAAAGTCATAGGCAATTAGAATTATTAGAATTATTATTTGAACATAAACGATGGTTTCATCGTTCTGAACTAGCAGAGTTACTAAATTGTACAGAACGTGCAGTCAAAGATGATCTATCCCATGTTAAATCTTCTTTTCCTGACTTGATTTTTCATTCTTCTACTAATGGTATACGCATTATTAATACCGATGATAGTGATATTGAAATGGTTTACCATCATTTCTTTAAGCATTCAACCCATTTTTCGATTTTAGAATTTATCTTCTTTAATGAAGGGTGTCAAGCTGAGAGTATTTGTAAAGAATTTTATATCAGTTCATCTTCGCTCTATCGTATTATTAGCCAAATCAATAAAGTGATTAAAAAGCAATTTCAATTTGAAATTAGTCTGACCCCTGTTCAAATCATTGGAAATGAGAGGGATATTCGTTACTTTTTTGCACAATATTTTTCAGAAAAATATTATTTCCTAGAATGGCCATTTGAAAATTTTTCATCAGAGCCCCTATCTCAATTATTAGAATTGGTTTATAAGGAAACAAGCTTTCCAATGAATTTGTCAACGCATAGAATGCTAAAGTTGCTCCTGGTTACTAATCTATATCGAATAAAGTTTGGTCATTTTATGGAAATAGAGAAAGATTCTTTTAACTACCAAAGTTTGGATGCTTTGATGCAGGCAGAAGGAATAGAAGGTGTTGCTCAAAGTTTTGAATCAGAATACAATATCTCTTTAGATGAAGAAGTTGTTTGCCAATTATTTGTGTCTTACTTTCAAAAAATGTTTTTCATAGATGAAAGTCTCTTTTTGAAATGCGTAAAAAAGGATAGCTATGTTGAAAAATCTTACCATTTATTGAGTGATTTTATTGATCAGATTTCAGTCAAGTATCAGATTGAGATTGAGAATAAGGATAATCTGATTTGGCATCTGCATAATACCGCACATCTGTATCGTCAAGAGTTGTCTACTGAGTTTATTTTATTTGATCAAAAAGGGAATACAATCAGGAATTTTCAAAATATTTTTCCTAAATTTGTTTCAGATGTAAAAAAAGAGCTTTCTCATTATTTAGAGACTCTTGAGGTTTGTTCTAGTTTAATGATGGTAAATCATCTATCTTATACCTTCATCACTCATACCAAACATTTGGTGCTTAATCTACTACAAAATCAGCCAAAGCTGAAGGTTCTGGTTATGAGTAATTTTGATCAGTATCATGCAAAATCCGTTGCAGAGACACTTTCTTATTATTGCAGCAACAATTTTGAACTTGAAGTTTGGACTGAATTAGAATTATCAAAGGAATCTTTAGAAGAATCGCCTTATGATATCATCATTTCTAATTTTATTATTCCTCCTATTGAAAATAAGAGACTGATCTATTCAAATAATATAAACACGGTCTCACTCATATCTTTGTTAAATGCCATGATGTTTATTCGATTAGATTAGTGAGTGAAAGAAGACTCCATCCATCTCTAGGGTAGCTTTCCTATAGATAGGTGGAGTCTTTTTGAATATTAAAAAAGCTTCATAGGATTTATCATGAGAATTGAAAAATACTCATTAAATAGAATCAGATGAAACAGTTCATTTTTATCATTAGCAGAGATCCTAGTTTCATTCATTTTGGGACCTATTTTAAATAGTATATGCCCAGAGGTAAGTATCTGAAGTAGAAAAAGAAAGACCCTTTAATCCTGTATCAAAAAACTTGAAACGGGATGTGTCACAGATTGAATCGAAACCCTATCCTATTATTTGTTTGCTATTCGAACACGGATTAGGATACTATCTGGATCATTAGATTCTAACTCTCTTGAGTTTAGTCATGTGATTGGCGCCTCAACTTCACGTGTATGCTGGTCAATGATGAGGAGTTGCTCTTTACTTGTAATCTCAATGAGATAGTAGGCTAGGCCTGGCAAGCCTTGCTGACGTTTGGTTAGACCTTTTCCGAACCATTCATCCATTGCCAAGTGACGAATTGATTTTTTGTAGTAAGATATGACATGATTTTTTCCTTTTTATTTCTTAAAGCTGAGGACTGTTTTTCCACGTGAGCGACCATTAGCGACCTTGTCTAAGGCGCTATTCACCTCTTCAAATGGATAAACTGTATCGATAGATGGTTTGATTTCTAATTTGCTAAAGAGGTCAGCTACCTCTTGTAATTGGGCGCCATTGCTTTCTACAAAGATAAAATGGTAGTGGACGCCGTATTTATCAGCCATCTTATCAAATTTACGACCTGCTAAGCATAGAATCATCTGTTTCCATTTTGGTAGATTCATGCGTTTGGCAAAAACACCGTTTGGCATAGCACGGAGGGAAACAAGATGACCACCTTTTTTCATGATGGACATTTGTTTCTCAGTTTCAGCTCCACCGAGAGTATCGAGGACATAATCAACCTGGCTAACAGTTTTTGTATAATCCTCTGTTTTGTAATCGATAAATCTATCTGCTCCTAGTTTCAAGACACGCTCAGCACTATCTCCAGCTCCATTTGTGATGACTTTCAATCCTTTGGCTTTGGCAATTGGAATGGCCATTCCACCGACACCACCAGTCCCACCAGAAATAAAGATTGTTTTCTCAGCTTGAGCGCCCACGAGGTCAAGAGCCTGCATGATAGTCAAGGCAGTAAGAGGAACAGCAGCAGCTTCCTCGTCTGATAGATAGTCTGGAACCTTGGCTAAGGCTTGGCTATCGACAGCTACGTATTCTGCAAAGGCGCCGATATGATCAAGTGGCAGACGGCCAAAGACACGGTCTCCTATCTGAAAGTTGTCAACTTGCTTGCCAATGCTTTCAACGATCCCACCGACCTCGTTACCTGCAGTTTGAGGAAGTTTGTAAGGAACAATCATCTTGACCTCACCACGAGAGATCATGTTATCGAGAGGATTAACACCGGCTGCGGTGACTTTCACCAAGACTTGTTTGTCTGTAATACTTGGTTTAGCGATTTCTGTGATGTTCAGTGTGATATTGTTTTTGTTATAAGTAGTGTGTTGTGCGGCTTTCATGTGATTTCTCTTTTCTTTTTCTATATGATTTTATACCTGTATCTGATACAAGTATATGTTATTTCCAGTAAAAACTGACTTGTTATCAAATCAGTTTCGGACTTGTTTAGCTTGTTTATATAGATTGTCAATGACATCTTCTAAAGTTTGATTTGCTAATTCCTTCTCTAATTGAGATTCGGCACTAGCGAAAAGCGGTGAAACTGCTCCTTGGATATGTTTTCCAACAGGGCAATCAGGATTGCTATTTTGATGAACAGGGAATAAACTAATGTGATTGATTTCTTGAGTAGCATAGTAGATCTCTAGTAAAGTCATTTTCTTTGGAGACTTACTGAGTTGATAACCTGTTTTTCCTTGCTGGGAATGAATCAAATCTGCATTTTTCAATAAGGCAATCACTTTTCGAATGTAACTAGCGTTAGTCCCAACACTAATAGCTAGTGCTTGAGAACTTAAGGTTTCCTTGCTTTCACTAATCATTGTTAAGATATGCAAAGCAACTGAGAATTTTGTATCCATATGAATCCCTCTCTTAATAAACTTGTATCAGATACAAGAACAAGTATAACATAAATTAAAAGAAAAGCAAGTCTTTTGTTTTAAATTTTAAAAAATTTTGAGTGCAATCAGATTAGAGATGTCTGGGAAGGGTGTTCATAAAATTATACCGTTGATATCCATTAGTTGACCAAAAGTAGAACAGATACACAAAAAAGCCTAGTAAATCAAGGCTTTTTCCTGTTGTATTTAGATGCCCCCTACAGGGATTTGGAAAGGACTTTCATATTGAGAGCAATTAAAAATATTGAAATATAAGTGATTTTAGGTATTTTCAATGTCATGATTTAAAAATGGGACAAAAGTGGGGCAAAAACCATACAGATTCTAAACTGTATGGTTCTTTTTTTATCTAACCAAGAAAGGTTAAAACTTATTAAAACAAATGCAATCAACTGTTGAAAACTTTTTAGTCCGTGTAATATAAAAACAAGTAAAAAGTTGAACTATAGGGAATATTGTGTCATAATAGGTAATAGATGAATAATTAATAGATTGGAAATAATGCTTTCTTACCTTAACAAGTTGAATTGGTTATACATTTTTTCGTCGCAATTGTGTCTATCTCTCGAGTTTAGCTAGTTTTTATAAGCTCTGGTTTCTAATCAATATAACAAATTTTAGAAGTGCATAAGACAAGATGGTGACATTACTACAGTCATTTCTAGTCACCATATGTTGCTGGCACAGGCTGTTTGTAGTGTTGGCTATTTACTAGTCAGTTTAATCGGAGTGTTTAATTTTTATTGTTGAAAGGTTTTTATATGGCGAAAATTCTATCTTTAGGTCTGACAGGTAAGAAATTACTTGCTCAGGGTTTCTTGTTTGTTCTGCTAGGTCTCATCTTGATGGTCACGGGGACTTGGTTGCCAGTAACAGTTATTCGCCTGGTTCTGTTTTTAGCTTGGATAGCAACGGTCGTAGATTTGCTATTAAGAGTTTTCAAAAAAAGCCAGTCAACGGATACCTTGGGAGTTGCACTGGTTAAATTGTTAGTGCTGGGATATTTGCTAGGTTCTAATCTTGCGACTGATATACCGATTTATGTTCTGGCTCTTGTGATTGGAATTTATCAGATTTTTCATGCTAGTATCAACCTTGTCACCTATCTTCTCTACCGCAAAAACAAAATTCGACCTCGTTTTCGTTTCTTACTAGATGGTCTCGTACTAGTTTTTCTTGGTGGGACTAGTCTTTTGTCCTCTACGGGAAATTCTGTCTTTCAACTCTTTGTTTTAGGGGCTTATTTTTTCCTTTATGGTCTGTCCAATATCCGTGACGGTTTCTTATTTGAAGGGGAAATTGGGAAAAACCATCTCAAACGTCGCATTAGAATTAGCTTACCTATTGTCCTAGCCGCTCTCATCCCTGCAAGAACTTTAGCAAAAATTAACAAATTTATGCTGGAAAATGCTGATGAGAGAGAGGATATCCATCTTGGAATGGTGAAGTCTGGTAAGACAGCGGAGCTTGAAATTTTTGTTCATACAGCTGAGACCTCCCTGTTTTCAGCTATTGGTCATGTGGATATCTGCTATCAGGGCCGTGTTATTTCTTATGGCAACTATGATCCGTCTTCTGAGACCTTATTTGGCATGGTAGGAGATGGTGTCTTATATTTCTGTGATCGTGACAAGTACATTGACCTATGTAAACGTGAGAGTCAAAAAACGCTTTTTGGTTATGGGATAGATTTGACGCCTGAAATGGAAAAAGCAGTTCAGAAAAAGTTGGCTGAATTGAAACAACTGACGATTCCATGGGAGCCAAGTGCAGATAAAATCATGACAGGTGATGGTAAGGAAGACTACACCTACGCTTATAAAATCAGACATGAGACAGATGGGGAACTTTATAAATTTATCAAATCTAAGTTTAAATCCTACTTTGTCTTATCTACAAACTGTGTGCTCTTGGCTGATACCATAGTCGGTCAGGCTGGCACCGATATCCTCTCACCCAAAGGATTTATCGCTCCAGGAACTTACCAAGCCTACCTTAATCGAGAGTTTGAAAAACCAAATAGTATAGTCGTATCTAAACATGTTTATTAAGGAGAATTTATGAACTTAGTAAAAAAATACACCCCGTTAATACTTTTTATAGGGCTGGTTGCTCTTGTAATTCTGAATGCATCGAGCTTTATATCAGGAGCAATCTCTCTCTTTGATGTAATATCAACCTTGATTTATGGTGCTGTTATTGCTTTTGTGCTTAATGTTCCTATGAAAAAAATTGAACAGTACTTAGTTAAATTGAAGGTAAAGGCAGAGTTGCGTCGTCCGATTGCCATGGTACTTGTTTTCCTAGCTCTTATCTTAATCGTGATTGCTCTTTTGGTTTTGGTGCTGCCAACCCTAGCCCAGACTATTAGTCAGCTGGGAACAGTCCTTTCAACAGTCCTGACTCAACTTGGGAAATTGCTAGGCAGCTCGGAATTTGTAACCAAAGACATGTTGTCAACTATCGTATCAGGCATACAGGGACAATCTAGTTCTATTAGCCAAGCTTTGATAGGTTTTTTATCAGGTCTGACTAGTAATATCGGCAATATTTTTTCAAGTTTGATGAATGCCTTTTTGATTATAGTCTTCACCTTTTTATTTTTATCCAGTAAGGAACATTTGGCAGCGATGACGAGTCGACTTCTAAAAGTTTTTCTTCCAGAGAAGGTGGTGATAAAGTTGACTTACATTGGACAAGTAGCACTAGAGACTTATGACCAATTTTTGATGAGTCAGCTGATTGAAGCAGTTATCATAGGAGTTATGATAGCGGTTGGTTACAGCATGTTTGGGATACCCTATGGAGTAATGACAGGTATATTTGCAGGAGTGCTATCGTTCATTCCTTATGTAGGGCCTATGATTGCTTGTGTTGTGGGAGCGATTTTTATCTTCACAGTGAGTCCTACTCAAGCCTTACTTTCTCTTCTTCTATATCAAGTTATACAGCTGATTGAAGGAAACCTTATTTATCCAAAAGTTGTAGGTCAGTCTATTGGTTTACCAGCTATTTTCACGCTTGCGGCTGCTAGTATTGGAGGCAATCTCTTTGGCTTACTTGGGATGATATTCTTTACCCCCGTATTTGCTGTTATCTATCGACTGGTTAAAGAATTTGTCGTTGCAAAGGAAAATCAGGTAGATTAAGAAAAACTAAATTTAATAAGATATACTGAGAAGAGAGTGAGAGATTCTCTTCTCTTTTATTTTTAAATACTTTTCTACAAAAAGCTATTAGACGTTAAAAAAAGCCTTGGTTTCAAGGCTTATTTCTGTTGATTTAGATGTGCCCCCTGCAGGGCTCGAACCTGCGCCCCATAGCTTAAGAGTCTACTGCTCTACCAACTGAGCTAAGGAGGCAACAGAAAAAGCTGAGAATGTAACTTCCCAGCTATTTTAATATGCCCAAAATGGCAACTAGATTATTTACGAAAGGCCTCAATAATGTAGGTGAAGCCAGTAACTAAAAATGAAAAGGCAATGACATAAACGACAAAGACACCTGTAGCCACTGGATTGAACAGAATCACTAGACCTAGTAAAAATACAAGCAAGGCTACCCACATGATATGGTTGCCAATAATAGGGAAAATCAATCCCAGACGATTGCCTTTAAAGAAAACTATAATGGCTTCTACAATTAACCAAATTCCTAAAATAGTTGGAATGACGACCGGCAGGGTCACAAAGCCATAAGCAACGAGGTAAAGAGCTAAGAGAAGACTAACAAACCCTTGGAAAAGATAAACAGGTGAGCGAAGCTCTTTTGGTGCAGAGAAATAGCCTAAAAGAGCTGCTATAGAAGAAACCAGTAAATCAAATGCAATCCACCAGCTGTAAGCAACAAGATTAGCTACTGGGTGTGTAAATAGGAAAAGTCCTAAAAGGACAAAAACAACTCCTGCAAGGAATAGCAGTAAACGATTAGAAAATTTCATTTCAATACCCCCTATATAGTATAGTCTGATAATAAAACTATTATGCTTATTTTTATAGAAAATGTCAATAAAATAAATAAACAATTTGGAAGTTTCAGTTTTTATCATTTTGAAAATAAAAAGAGAAGATAAAATTTGTCTTCTCTACATGAAAATATTGTATGGCATCAAAGCAAAAGTAACTGGCTTTACACTATTTGTTAAGATGTAATTTGGTTCAAAAAGAAAAGATAGATTTAAAAGTGGGGCAAATGATGAGGCAAATCAGTTATAGATAAGCAAAAAAGCCTTGGTTATCAAGGCTTTTCCTGTTGTATTTAGATGCCCCCTACAGGGATCGAACCTGTGACCCACGGATTAAGAGTCCGCTGCTCTGCCAGCTGAGCTAAGGAGGCAAAGAAAAAAGCTGTATTGGTGCCGAAACTTCACGGTTTGTATTGAACCCGCGCAATTAAGCAGGTGGGCAACTCGCTCTAACTGAAGCTGTTTCCGTGTGAGACGGCCTACATGCTGTTAGAAGACTTTTGTTTCCCTAATAATACAAAAAATAGTCGGTCAACACTTAAGTGTGAAGTCGTACACCACAGCGTTTCTATGTTTATATGATACCACTTTTTCAAAAAAAATCAAGAGGAAAGTGCAATTTTTTGAAAAGGATTTCAGATTTTTCGCAAACGGTCGATAGCTTCCTTTCTTTGAGCCAAAGCCCGTTCATATTTACCAGTATCTTCTGCTTGGAAATAGTGATGATTGCGGATTTTTTCTGGCAGATAGTCTTGCTTGACCCAATTTCCAGGATAGTTGTGTGGATAGAGATAGTCTTGGGCATTCCCCAGTTCCTTGCTTCCACTGTAGTGCCCATCACGCAGGTGTCGCGGAATAGGCAAGTGTCCTGATGTTTTGAGGTCGGCAAGTGCCTTGTCCATAGCTACATAGGCTGAGTTGGATTTTGGAGAAAGGGCCAAATCAATGATGACATTGGCAATGAGAATGCGGGCTTCGGGGAACCCAATCCTTTGTGCAGCATCCAGAGCAGTCACGGTGTGAATCTGGGCTTCAGGATTGGCCAAACCGATATCTTCATAAGCAATAACAGTCAAACGACGAGCGAGACTTGGCAAATCACCAGCCTCAATCAAGCGGGCAGCATAGTGAAGACTGGCATCAACATCTGAGCCACGGATAGACTTTTGCAGGGCTGAGAGGACATCGTAGTGTCCATCCCCATCTTTGTCCATGGTAATATAACTCCGCTGCAGGCTATTTTCCATGATATCCAAAGTTATATGGCGGATTCCCTTGTCATTTTCGGGGGTAGAGAGAACAGCCAAGTCCAGTGAGTTGAAGGCAGAACGCAGGTCTCCGTTTGTAGAGGTGGCAATGAAGTCCAGCGCATCCTCATCTAGTTCTACTGGAAAATCAAAACCACGCTCAGGATTACTTAGAGCTATCTGAAGAGCCTCTTTGACGTCTTGGTTAGACAGAGGTTCCAACTCAAAAATTTGAACGCGGCTACGAATGGCAGGAGTGACAGAGAAGAAAGGATTTTCAGTTGTAGCGCCAATCATGATGACCAGTCCACTTTCCAAGAGAGGCAAGAGGAAGTCTTGCTTGGTTTTATCTAGTCTATGAATCTCGTCTAGCAATAGGACGAGACCACCAGAGAATTTAGCCTCTTCCGCAATTTCTTGCAGTCGCTTTTTACTATCAACTGTCGCATTGAAAGTTCGAAAGGCATACTTAGTAGTCCCAGCGATGGCAGAGGCAATACTGGTTTTGCCGATTCCCGGAGGTCCATAGAGAATCATGGAAGACAGACGGTTGGCCTCCACCATGCGACGAATGATTTTTCCTTGTCCGACCAGATGTTCCTGACCAATGACCTGATCGATGGTTTTAGGGCGCATGCGAAGCGCGAGATTGTCTGGCATAGCAGTCCTTTCTAACGTGGATTTTAGTTTCATATTTTTTGAGTAGAATGACTCATCTAATATATCTTACTATGTCCATTCTAGCCTATTAGTTGTGATATTTCAATGGTTTTGTAATATTCAGGGTGTGAGATAGAATCTTTTTGACTATTTAATTGGATGAGGAGAGGTATCAGCATTCCCTTAAAGCTCAAAATGTGATAGTTGAGTCTAAAGAAGTGTAATTACTGATTTGAGAAATAACATTGCTAAATGTTATTGCATGAACTATAATGAAAAGAGAGGTAATAAGTAGTGGAAATAATGGAATTACCAAGTTAGGAAGTTTTGATTTTTACAAAACAAATTCGTCATTGGATTCTTAGTGATCAAGTTATTTCAGGAAAAAGAAAATTTTTCTTCCGGGAAGATACTCCAAAAGAGATTTTAGATTTGTACGAAAACATTAAATCTAAACTTGATTTTGCTTACCAAGAAGTTCATTCTAATAATTATGAATTGGAAAAATATGAAAAATAGAATAATTGGTGTTTTTAAAGTAGTAAGTCGTCTTCTTGTAATATAGTGGAATGAAATAGAAACCGAACAAATCAAGTAGGGAATTCAAACCAATTTCTAACAATGTTTTAGAAACCTTGGCGTACTATTCCAAATTCAATAAACTACAACTGTTAAAAATCCTGATTTCGAAGACTTGAGAGTTAATCAATTTGTAAAAATTGGAGATAAAAAGTATAGAGTACGCAGTGTTCCTATGATTCATTCAACTCCGCCTCAGTCTGTCTTAAATCGAGATACTTTTACAATTGACTATACAAATGATGAATGGATCGAGAAAGAAGCAGTATTTACCACTCAAAAAAATAGACATGAATAAATTGGCTACCCTTAGAACCACATCTAGGAGCTTTTATGTATAAGAGAATAATAAGTATCACTCCTTTACAATACGTGTAGCACGTGTTATAATGGTGTTGTCAGGAGGTAAAAGCGCTATGCCTATGACACAAAAAGAGATGGTCAAACTTCTTACGGCTCATGGTTGGATAAAAACCAAAGGCGGTAAAGGCTCCCATATTAAAATGGAGAAGCAAGGGGAAAGACCTATCACAATCCCTCATGGTGAACTGAATAAGTACACTGAAAGAGGGATAAGAAAGCAAGCTGGGTTGTAAAATTCAGCCCCTGCTTTTTGATATGGAGGTAGTGAAATGTTAGTGACATATCCAGCTTTATTTTATTATGATGATACAGATGGGGTAAAAGCGACTTATTTTGTTCATTTCCCAGATTTTGAATACTCAGCTACACAAGGTGCGGGGATTTCTGAGGCTTTAGCTATGGGTTCGGAGTGGTTAGGAATTACTGTCGCAGATTTAATAGAGAGTGATAGAGATTTGCCCCAGCCATCAGATATCAATAGCTTGTCTTTAATTGATAATGATCCTTTTAAAGATGATGAAGATTTCGTGTCAACCTATGACCTTGATAAATCTTTTATTTCTATGGTATCTGTTGATGTATCAGAGTACTTAGGAAGTCAGGAACCAATTAAAAAGACCTTGACCATACCAAGATGGGCAGATAAGTTGGGACGAGAAATGGGACTTAACTTTTCTCAGACTTTGACAGACGCTATTGCAGATAAGAAAATACAAGCATAAGATTAAGTGTGACATCGTGGGAATGGCCAATAAAAAAGCACATCTAATTGTGCTGGTTACTTGTCTATTGATTTTATAGATTTCTTAGCCCTTTCGAGGGCTTTTTGTGTTGAGTTTTTGGAAAAAATAAAGAAATCAGACTGTTAAGAAAATCACTAATACCAAGGGTTTAAATGAGGTAATATGGTATAATTAGGACATAAAATAATTTTGTGGTAAGATGGTAGTATCTATTTTAGCATATTTCCGAGCAATCGGGGCGATTTAAGAGTCGCATAGAAAGAGGACAAAATGGTAACATATGGATTTTTAGATGTTTTAGAGGAAGAGTTGGAGAAGAACTTTCCCTTTGACTTTGAGATTAGTTGGGACAAGCGTAACCACGCGGTTGAAGTGAGTTTTCTATTGGAAGCGCAAAATGCTGCAGGTGTGGAGATGGTGGATGAAGACGGAGAGGTTTCATCGGATGATATCCTATTTGAGGAAGCAGTCCTTTTTTACAATCCTGCCAAATCAACAGTCAATGAGGAAGACTATTTGACGGTCATTCCTTACCTACCTAAAAAAGGATTTTCTCGCGAATTTTTAGCTTATTTTGCGCTATTCCTTAAAGATACTGCCGAGGTTGGACTAGATGCCCTTATGGACTTTTTGGAAGACCCAGAAGCAGAAGAATTCGTCATGGAATGGAACCAAGAAGTCTTTGAAGAAGGAAAAGTCGGCTTGGAAGAGGGGGAGTTTTATCCTTATCCGAGATACTAGGAGTTGGATGGAGATTTTATGAAGAAAATTGGGATTTATTTGGTTTATGTGCTAGCTATTGTCTGTATTATGCTGGCTTTTGCTTGTGGAACAATCGCATTTGCAGAGTTGGGGTATTCCGCAGTTTTAGTCTTTACTTTTGGTTATGCCTTCGCTCTTCTAAGTATATATTTAATCTTTATTCTTCATGAGCTGGGACATGCTTTTTGTGGTTACTTGACAGGCTATCGGCTGGTGGCTTTTGGATTAGGACATTTTATTTTGACCAAAAAGTCAGGCAGGTTTCATCTTAGTAGAACAGCCATTCTGAAAAATGTTGGTGCTCAATACATTGGTTTAAAAGAGGATGAAAGTGATCAAAGAATCATCCTGATGCTTTCAGGAGGATTGATGGTTCATCTCAGCTTGATATTATTGGCGATAGTGTTTGGATTTTTGACAAGAAGCTGGTATTTTGCAGGGACTTGGATTTTTCTTAATTTGTCTTTCTTCCTAAATAACATTTTGCCAGTCGGCATCACCGATGGAGCAAAAATTTGGGAATTGCTACAACACCCTGCAAATATGAAATACGCCTACCTGATGTTGAGGCATTCTGCCCAGACCTTGCTAGCTCCTCAAGAATATGATTTAAAAGACTTTATCATGTCTGTTGATGAGGAGGCGAGAGGGAGTTTTGCAGAAAGTGTTCAGACTCTTCAGGGCTTGGTATTCATATTGGACGATAATATAGAGCTTGCAAAGCAACAGTTTCAGTCTGTGCTAGAGAAAACAGATAATCCAATGTCTAAAACTATTTCTCAATTATACCTTCTTCAAATTGCTCTGATGGAAGGAGATAATAAGAAAGCGGAAGAATATGCAAGTATTCGAGGGGTCAAATCCTTTTTATCTCTAAAAACAGCAGATATGCAGGTCATTCAAGCTTGGTATCAATTTAAGGTAAAGAAAGATGTAGTTCAAACTCACAAGGCTATGAAGATTGCTAGACAGAAAATGAATAGCAGCCGGATGTTACGGGATGAGAAAAGCTATTATCAAAACTGGTTATCCGAGCTGGAAAAGGAATTAACCGAAGGAGTCTAACATGGAAGTAGAGATTTCTGATTTCACAGGCTGTAAGATTGCTTTGTTTTGTGGGGATAGAATCCTGACCATCTTACGCGATGATAAGGCAAGCATTCCTTGGCCCAATATGTGGGAACTGCCAGGCGGTGGGCGAGAGGAGGATGAAAGTCCTTTTGAGTGCGTGGAGCGTGAAGTTTTTGAGGAACTGGGAATTCATCTGACTGAGGATTGTCTGCTTTGGAGTAAGGTTTATCCAAGTATGCTTTTTGCGGATAAACAATCTGTATTTTTAGTCGGCCAGTTGACACAGGACCAGTTTGACAGTATCGTATTTGGAGATGAAGGACAGGGCTATCAGTTAATGAATGTCGAGGAGTTTCTTAGTTCCAGTCAAGTTGTACCTCAGTTGCAGGAGAGATTAAAAGATTATTTAAAAGTAAGTGATTAGAAAGGATGGTTCGGTTACATTTCTAAACTGAACCCGCCCTAAACACTCTGCCAAAAAGATAAGCTTCTCTTAGACACAAGCGTCTTCAGAGAAGTTCCTATTTTGGTTTTGTGTTTTACGGGCTTGGTATCTTAAATATGGAAACATGGCAAGAGTTAAAAGTTACAGTTAAGCGTGAGGGAGAGGAGCTAGTCTCTAATCTCTTGATTGAGCTGGGAGCGCAAGGTGTTGCGATTGAAGATAGCATGGACTATGTGGGAAATGTGGATCGTTTCGGCGAGATTTTCCCAGAGGTTGAGCAGCAAGAAGAAATCGTAGTGACAGCCTACTACCCTGATACGGTTGATGTGGAAGTGGTTGAGGCAGACTTGCAGGCTCGCTTAGCAGAATTGGCAGATTTTATGGATTTGGGTGAGGTCAAGATGGGGACGACTGCCTTAGCTGAGGAAGACTGGGCAGATAACTGGAAGAAATACTATGAATCAGCTCGTATCACTCATGATTTGACCATCGTTCCCTCTTGGACGGACTATGAGGCGACTGCTGGGGAAAAGATTATCAAGCTGGATCCTGGTATGGCCTTCGGGACAGGAACCCATCCAACTACCAAGATGAGCCTTTTTGCCTTGGAGCAGGTTCTTCGTGGTGGGGAAACAGTGCTAGATGTGGGGACTGGTTCAGGCGTTCTCTCTATTGCCAGCTCGCTACTTGGTGCCAAGGAAATTTTCGCCTACGACCTGGATGATGTGGCAGTTCGTGTTGCTCAGGAAAATATTGAGCTCAACCCTGGCATGGAAAATATCCATGTAGCTGCAGGTGATTTGCTTAAGGGAGTTGAGATTGAGGCAGATGTGATTGTGGCTAATATTTTGGCGGATATCCTTATTCATTTGACACAGGATGCTTACCGCTTGGTCAAGGATGAAGGCTACCTCATCATGAGTGGGATTATCAAGGACAAGTGGGACATGGTGCGCGAGGCGGCTGATTCAGCTGGATTTTTCCTTGAAACCCACATGGTTCAAGGGGAATGGAATGCCTGTGTCTTTAAGAAAACCAAGGATATTTCAGGTGTGATTGGAGGCTAGCATGCAGCAGTATTTTGTAAAAGGCAGTGCTATCTCTCCTGTCACCATCGAGGACAAGGAAACCAGCAAGCATATGTTTCAGGTTATGCGCTTGAAAGAAGATGATGAGGTTACTTTGGTCTTTGATGATGGCATCAAGCGTTTGGCGCGCGTGCTGGATGTGGAAGCCCGTCAGTTTGAGTTGGTCCAAGAGTTAGCTGACAATGTGGAACTACCAGTCCAAGTGACCATTGCATCTGGATTTCCCAAGGGGGACAAGCTGGAGTTCATCACTCAAAAAGTGACAGAACTGGGTGCTAGCCAAATCTGGGCCTTTCCTGCCGACTGGTCGGTTGCCAAGTGGGATGGCAAGAAATTGGGCAAAAAGGTTGAAAAACTAGAAAAAATCGCCCTTGGAGCGGCCGAGCAAAGTAAGCGTAATGTTGTTCCAAGTATCCAGCTTTTTGAGAAGAAAGCAGATTTTCTAGCCCAACTTGACCAGTTTGACCGCATCGTAGTGGCTTATGAAGAGTCGGCCAAAGAAGGAGAAGCCGCTGCGCTCTTACAAGCGGTCTCTGGTCTTGAAACAGGAGCTAAACTGCTCTTTACCTTTGGACCAGAAGGCGGGCTCTCACCTGCAGAAATTGAGAGTTTTGAAGCTAAGGGAGCCGTCTTGGCAGGTCTTGGTCCTCGTATTTTGCGAGCAGAAACAGCACCACTTTACGCTTTATCAGCCCTTAGTGTTTTATTAGAATTAGAGAAATAAGAGGAAGAAAATGGAACAAAAACACCGTTCAGAATTTCCAGAGAAGGAACTTTGGGATTTAACAGCCCTATACCAAGACCGTGAGGATTTCTTGCGTGCAATCGAGA
Organism: Streptococcus mitis; assembly: GCA_032480835.1. GTDB lineage: Bacteria > Bacillota > Bacilli > Lactobacillales > Streptococcaceae > Streptococcus > Streptococcus mitis_DK. The sequence goes on along the minus strand of JAWETZ010000011.1, from coordinate 12,266 downwards.
AGGCTCGTGAAGACATCAACCAGTTTAGCCGTGACTACAAGGGCAATCTTCATACTTTTGAGGATTTTGAAAAGGCCTTTGCGGAATTAGAACAAATCTACATTCAGATGAGCCATATTGGTAACTATGGATTTATGCCTCAGACGACAGACTATAGCAATGATGAATTTGCCAATATTGCTCAAGCTGGGATGGAATTTGAAACAGATGCCAGTGTAGCCTTGACCTTCTTTGACGATGCCTTGGTGGAAGCTGATGAGGAAGTCTTAGACCGTTTGGGTAAATTACCTCATTTGACGGCGGCCATTCGTCAGGCCAAAATCAAAAAAGCCCACTATCTAGGGGCTGATGTGGAGAAGGCCTTGACCAATCTGGGTGAAGTTTTCTACAGTCCACAGGACATTTACACTAAGATGCGAGCTGGGGATTTCGAAATGGCTGACTTTGAAGTCCATGGCAAGACCTACAAAAACAGCTTTGTCACCTATGAAAATTTCTACCAAAATCATGAGGACGCTGAGATTCGTGAGAAATCCTTCCGTTCCTTCTCAGAAGGACTTCGTAAGCACCAAAATACGGCTGCCGCAGCCTATCTAGCCCAGGTTAAGTCTGAAAAACTCTTGGCTGATATGAAGGGCTACGACTCAGTCTTTGATTATCTTCTAGCTGAGCAAGAAGTGGACCGTGCTATGTTTGATCGTCAGATTGATCTCATCATGAAGGATTTTGCACCAGTTGCTCAGAGATACCTCAAGCATGTTGCTAAGGTCAATGGTATTGAAAAGATGACCTTTGCAGACTGGAAATTGGACTTGGACAGTGCCCTCAATCCTCAAGTGACTATTGACGACGCCTATGATTTGGTCATGAAGTCCGTAGAACCTTTGGGACAAGAATATTGTCAGGAAGTTGCTCGCTATCAAGAAGAGCGCTGGGTGGACTTTGCTGCTAACAGTGGCAAGGATTCTGGTGGCTATGCAGCGGACCCATATCGCGTGCATCCTTATGTCCTTATGAGCTGGACAGGCCGTTTGAGCGATGTCTATACCTTGATTCATGAAATCGGGCATTCTGGTCAATTCATCTTTTCAGATAATCATCAAAGCTACTTTAATGCCCACATGTCGACCTACTATGTTGAAGCGCCGTCAACTTTCAATGAATTGCTTCTTAGTGATTACTTGGAGCACCAATCTGACGACCCTCGTCAAAAACGCTTTGCTCTTGCTCACCGCTTGACAGACACCTACTTCCATAACTTTATCACCCACCTCTTGGAAGCAACCTTCCAACGTAAGGTTTATACATTGATTGAAGAAGGAGAAACCTTCGGGGCAAGCAAACTCAACAGTATTATGAAGGAAGTCTTGACGGATTTCTGGGGAGATGCCATTGAAATCGACGATGATGCAGCTTTGACTTGGATGCGCCAAGCTCACTACTACATGGGCTTGTATAGTTACACTTACTCAGCAGGACTAGTTATCTCGACAGCTGGTTACCTCCATCTTAAAAACTCTGAGAATGGAGCTGAAGATTGGCTCAATCTCCTCAAATCAGGTGGTAGCAAGACACCACTTGAGTCAGCTATGATTATCGGTGCTGATATTTCAATGGATAAACCACTCCGTGATACCATCCAATTCTTGTCTGACACAGTTGACCAGATTATCGCCTACAGTGCCCAGTTGGGAGAGTAAATTAAAAGAGTCTGGGACAAAAGTCTAACCTTAAATATAAAAAGCGAACAAAACGAGTTATCTGACACTTAGAATTCTGTCTTGTTCGCTTTTTTATCTAATCTATTGCTTTAAAAAATTTATAATAAAGAATTCCTAAAATCAAATTTTTTTGTCCCGGCCTCTTTAATTATCCCCAAAAGCTATCTTCTTCAGCTTGATCTGAAGAGAAGAGCCAAACTTCTTTGATTTTTCCGTCTTCAATGCGGAAGAGGTCAATCCCGTTCATATTGAGTTCAGTACCATCAGCCCGTGTTCCAAGAAAAGTAACATTGGCTGCGATTAAATCCTTATTGTCAGAAACCCAATTTGTTATAACCTTAAAGGTTCCATTAGTTTTCTTAGCAAATGTAGCCAAGTGAGGTCCTAGCTTGTCCTTACCAACAACTGAACCAGATAGACTATGATTACCAGGTTGATGCCAGACAATATCGTCTGCCATCGTTTCAAAGACACCAGGAAAGTCACCAGCAATTAAAGCTTGGTTATAAGCATTGAAAATTTCTAAGTTTGTTGACATATCTATTCTCCATTTCTTTTTTATGGTATAATTGTAACAGTTATAAACAAAAAAACAAGTAGACACTTTTTTGATAGCTAGTATCAAAAGTAGTACTATTATTGATACTAAAAGATAAATTTTTTTAAAAAAATAGAAAGAAGATATTTTATGACAAATAAAGTGAGTGAGTATGGTATTTGTCCATTTGCGACAACGCAGAGGGTTTTAACAGGGAAATGGGCACTGGTAATCATTTATCAGTTGAGTACGGGTACTAAACGATTTAAAGAATTGCAAAGATTATTGCCTGGGATTACTCAAACTATTTTGACCCGTCATCTCCGTCAATTAGAAAAGGATAAGATTGTTCAACGAAAGGTCTATGCAGAAGTTCCACCACGAGTTGAGTACAGCTTAACCGAAATGGGGCAGGAATTCAGAGTTGTTTTAGATGCTGTCGAGAAATGGGGTCTAGATTATATCAAGTTGCTAGAAATGTAGAGGTATTGACCATGTATCAAGAGTTACTTAGAAAAATGGCAGAAGAAAAACCAAGTTATCATGATGAAGAAATCCAGTGGTTGCTTGACCATTTGGGAGATCCTTCTCCAGAAATTCGCGATGACCTTGTTTTTACAAGCTTTGCTAGAGGAATTCAGGAAGAGCTATTTACACAGGAACAATTTTATTTCATTGCTGAGGTGATCTCAGCTGATGGAGGGTTAGATAAAGATATTGATAAGGTAGGACTGTCAACCCTTGAACGTTCTTTTAGAGCACTTGTTTATGCAAATCTCTTGTTTGCAGATGCCGACCAGCAATCGGTTTTTTATCAGGGATTACAATCAGGAATTCGTAATGTCCTTTTAAATCAAGGTTTGTATTATCTTTCAAAAGAAAAGGATACAACAGGTTTTTCAAGCCAGTATGGTTGGGTTCACGCTTTTGCACATGGAGCCGATTTACTGACAGAGGTGGTTTGTCATCCAAACTTTCCTAAAAACAGAGTTCATGAAGTATTTGATATACTTGGCCAACTATTTAAAAGAATTTCGCTTCGCTTTACAGATGATGAGGATTGGCGTTTAGCAAGAGTGATCTATGAACCTATTTTACAAGGGAAGTTGGAGCAAGATCAAGTGACTTCTTGGATAAAAGCTGTTGACTTTCCGATAGAAGAAAGGGAAGATTCTTATAAATTTTCCAACTTCAGATCCTGTCTTTTGGAAGTCTATGTCCAACTTGATCAGAGAAATAGTTTACAAGATGACTTGAAAGAAGCTATCCAGTCTTTTCAATACTAGGGATAAGCTAATATTACTTATTGAAAGAGTTTCTATTGTATCCTCCTAACTAATAATGAAACTAATAAAAGAGGTTGAATCATTTTCCAACCTCTTTTCCTGTATCTTAATGGAATTGCATACCACCATCAACGATAATGGTTTGTCCTGTAATGTAGTTTGAATCTGGTCCTGCAAGGAAGCTGACGGCAGCAGCCACATCTTCTGGTTCAGATAGACGTTTTAAAGTAATATCTTTTGCAAATGTCTGCATACCCCATTCGTCATCTTTTCCTGCATTTTTACCAACTTCATGAGCGATGTCGTACATCATTGGTGTTTTCACAATACCTGGTGCGTAGGCGTTAACAGTGATGCCTGAGTCTGCTAAATCACGTGCTAATGTTTGCGTAATTCCACGAACAGCAAATTTGGTTCCACCGTAAACAGTTAGATTTGGGTTACCGACTACACCAGCTTGAGAGGTTGCGTTGATAATTTTACCTCCGTGGCCAAGTGCTTTAAATTGCGCTTGTGCAGCTTGTGAACCCCAAATGACACCACCAACGTTGATACCGAAAGTACGTGTAAATTGTTCCTCAGTAATTGTATCAAGAGGAGTAGTGGGAGCAACACCAGCGTTATTTACGACAACATTCAAATCACCAAAATGGTCAACAACTTTTTGAAATGCTTGTGCAACTTCGGCCTGTTTCGAAACATCGGCCACGACAGCAAAGGCATTTTCAGCTGATAATTCGGCAACAGCTTTTTCAGCTGTTTCGGGATTGTAGTCTAAGACTCCTACCTTAAAGCCATCTTGAACCAATCGTTTTGCGATTGCAAAACCGATTCCTTGACCTGCACCTGTGACAATAGCAACTTTAGACATATGATTCCTCCTTGGTATCCACGATACCATTCAAACGTTCATAAAAGAACAGCAAAGTTGTAAAAATTAGTTCAAATTAGGGAATAAATAACTCATTAGAACTATATTGACATTATATATCTTTAGAAAAAATGTTTCAAATAAACACTACCGTTTTTATAGAATTTTATCCTGAAAATTTCCAATCAATTTTCTTGAAACCCTTTCCCTCTTTTGATAGACTAGTATCTAGTTTTTGAAAAAAGGAGAAAGAAAATGAAAAAATTTGTTGCTGAGTTAATCGGTACGTTTATGCTTGTGTTCATCGGAACAGGAGCTGTTGTTTTTGGAAATGGTCTTGATGGCCTTGGTCACCTTGGAATCGCCTTTGCCTTTGGTCTGGCAATCGTAGTCGCAGCCTACTCAATAGGAACTGTTTCAGGTGCTCACTTGAACCCAGCGGTTTCGATCGCTATGTTTGTAAACAAACGTTTGTCATCTTCAGAGCTTGTAAACTACATCCTTGGACAAGTAGTTGGAGCTTTCTTAGCATCTGCTTCTGTCTTCTTCCTCTTGTCTAATTCAGGTATGTCAACTGCAAGTCTTGGTGAAAATGCCTTGGCAAACGGTGTCACTGTCTTTGGTGGTTTCTTGTTTGAAGTCATCGCAACTTTCTTGTTTGTCTTGGTTATCATGACAGTGACTTCAGAAAGCAAGGGAAATGGCGCGATAGCTGGTTTGGTAATCGGTTTGTCCTTGATGGCCATGATCCTTGTGGGCTTGAACGTCACTGGACTTTCAGTGAACCCAGCTCGTAGCTTGGCACCAGCTGTCTTGGTAGGTGGCGCAGCCCTTCAACAAGTTTGGATTTTCATCCTTGCCCCAATTGTTGGTGGTGTTCTTGCAGCCCTTGTTGCTAAAAACTTCCTTGGAACAGAAGAATAATTGAAACTCAAAAAGCCTTGCTCCTCATCTTGAGGAACAGGGCTTTTTCGTATGATACTCTTCGAAAATCTCTTCAAACCACGTCAGATTCATTTACAACCTCAAAGCAGTGCTTTGAGCAACCTGCGGCTAGTTTCCTAGTTTGCTCTTTGATTTTCATTGAGTTTGAGTTTAACGGTTGTCAATCTTCTCTGGGTAGAGGTCGTGTTGGAAGAGGCGTTGTTCTGCCAAGCCCTCATACTTGGTTCCAGGTCTACCGTAGTTGTAGTAAGGGTCGATTGAAATTCCACCGCGAGGTGTAAATTTTCCCCAAACCTCTAAATAGCGAGGGTCTAGCAAGTTAACCAAGTCTTTCCCGATGGTGTTGATACAGTTTTCGTGGAAATCTCCATGATTTCGGTAACTAAAGAGGTAGAGTTTGAGGGATTTTGACTCGACACAGAACTTGTCAGGAATGTAGGAAATATAAATCGTCGCAAAGTCTGGCTGAGCGGTAATTGGGCAAAGTGAGGTAAATTCAGGACAGTTAAATTTGATGAAATAGTCATTTTCCACATGACGATTGTCAAAGGATTCGAGGACATCTGGTTGATAGTCAAAGATATAGTTGGTTTCTTTGTTGCCCAATAGGCTTAGATTTTTCATTTCTTCTTGTTGTGACATGATTTTTTCTTTCTAATTTTAAACACCACGTTGGTTATCGTAGAGGAGGGTATGCAGTTGAGGAAGGACGCGGACATTGCCCCAGCTATCGTCAGTAGCGACTCGTTCCCAGAGTTCTTTGAGGCGGTCCAGTTGGTCTTGGATAATATTACCCGTAGCCTTGGGCTCAGGATTTCCAGCCGATAAGAAGAGAACATCTGGTTGGTAGCGTTCTTGTATGCCTCTGGCAAAGGCCAAATCTGCATCGTCAAAGACAGGGATTTTAAAGGTGACCTTATCTGGATCAAGTTGGGAAACGATAAAGTCCAGGGTCTCAAAGTTGACTTCCATCTTGGATGAAGGAGGTTTGGGACTCAGGGTGACTTGGTCGATGTCTTTCAACCAATTTTGCCAGCGGGAGCCTTGGGTCTCAACAGCTAGAGTGACACCACGTTCCTTGAGTTTAGTGACGAGTTCAGCCATGTTGGCTGCTAGGATAGCAGGATTTCCCCCAGATAGGGTTACATAGTCGTAGCTCCCTAATTTATCCAATTCAGCAATGACCTCGTCAGCTGTCATACGAGTCGGCTTTTCAGAGCCATCCCAAGTAAAGGCAGAATCGCACCAGTCGCAGTGGTAGTCGCAACCAGCAGTGCGGACAAACATGGTTTTCTGCCCGATTGCACGGCCTTCGCCTTGAAAGGTTGGGCCAAAAATTTCTAGAACTGGTAGTTTGAGGACACGTTCCTTAGTCATCTAACCACTCCCGTCTAAACTCTGCAAAGGCAGTCGGAGTCTCATAGAGGCGAACGTATTCCAAACGGAGACCACGTTCGTCTGGCAACTCTTGACTCATAGTTTGAAAAATCCAGTAAACCATATTTTCAGCAGTCGTGTTCATATAGGGAAGAGTTTCGTTTAGATAGCGATGATCCAAGTGGGGTTCTAAATAGTTCTTATAGATCGCTTTGATGTCTCCGAAATCGTAGGCCATGCCACGTTCATCTAAAAATCCACTGACAGCAATCTGCAGATGATAGGTGTGGCCGTGCAGGGACTTACATTTTCCCTCATAGTGAAAGAGGTGGTGGGCAGCATCAAAGGTAAACTCTTTTGATACCAAGGTTCTGTGAGGATTGTAGACAAGAGACTCCCCGGTTTCCTGTTTGATTTCTTTGGGTGCAAAAAACATTAGGCCTCTCCTTTCTGTGAGAGATAAACATCTAAACCATGTTGACGTAGGTGGCAGGCTGGGCAATCTCCACAGCCACTTCCGATAATCCCGTTGTAGCAGGTTAAGGTCTTTTCACGAACATAGTCAAAGGCACCGAGTTGGTCGGCTAATTCCCAAGTTTCAGCCTTGTCTAGCCACATGAGAGGTGTTTGGATAACAAAGTCGTAATCCATGGCCAGGTTGAGAGTGACATTGAGGGATTTGACAAAGACATCACGGCAGTCAGGGTAGCCTGAGAAGTCTGTCTCGCAGACACCTGTTACGATATCTTTAATGCCCCGTTGCTTAGCAAGAACTGCCGCAAAGGATAGAAAGAGGTGGTTGCGGCCGTCAACAAAGGTATTGGGAACCTCTCCCTCTTTTTGCTCAATTTCCAGATCAGAAGTCAAGGCATTTTCAGTGATTTGTCCTAGCAGAGACATATCTAGGATGTGATGACGAATACCCTGATCCTTAGCGATTTCTCTAGCAACTTGAATTTCGAGATGATGGCGTTGACCGTAGGCAAAGGTGACGGCTTCAACCGTTTCATAGTGTTCTTTAGCCCAAAAGAGGCAAGTTGTAGAATCTTGACCGCCACTAAAGACGACCAAGGCTGATTGACGTTTCATAGTACTCCTTCCAAAATGGGAAATGTTCAGAGCACGCAAAAAGCTCCCTTGAGGGAGCTAAAAAATACCAAGTAGAGGTTTTTTTTAGCGATGGCATGTCCCAAACATCGTAATATTCTACCTACAGTCTAGCATATTTTTTGAAAAATAGCAAAGGGCAAGAAAAAAGAGACCAAAGAAAGTACTTGGTCTCTAGTATGATTAGCTCAATTCAGCAACGATGGCCTTGATTTGTTCTGCAGTATGAACACCAGCAACTTGTTTGACAACTTGGCCGTCTTTTTTGAAGAGAAGAGTTGGGATAGACATGATTCCAAAAGCACGAGCTGTATTTGGATTTTCATCAACATCCATTTTAACGATTTTCAAGACATCTTCTGAAAGTTCTTCAGACAATTTATCCAAGATTGGACCTTGCATACGACATGGACCACACCAAGTTGCCCAGAAGTCTACCAAGACCAAACCGTCTTTTGTTTCTTGTTCGAATGTTGCATCTGTAATTGCTTTTGCCATTGTATTTCTCCTTTTTTAGTTATATTGGCTTAAATCTTGTTTCTTGAGATAGAAGAAGATATCTCCATAAGTTCCATGATAGTCCAAATCATGACCGTTGTAGGTTAATTTTTGGACAGGGTAGTAGTCTGCGACGCCTATAAGGCAAGCTTGTTGCGAACGATCAAAGTCGTCATAAGATTCGAAAGTTACAGTTCTTTCGTTCTTGCTGGCATCTAGATAGGTAATTTCAATCATGTTTAAAACTCCTTTGTTTAATGATGATTTTATTTTACTCCTTGTAAAAGAGAATGTCAAGAAAAATGATTGCGCACGCAACTTTTTTCTAAAATCATCTTAAATCAAGAAATCTAAACCAGTTTCCAAGCTTTCTTCGACAGCCTTTTGTAGAGAGGCCAGTGTCTTTTGCCCATCACTTGTCAGGCAGATAAAACTAGAGCGTCTATCTTGATCACAACACCTGCGACTAAGCAGACCGCAATTTTTGGCTTCCAAGCGAGCCACCATCCGAGAAACAGCGCTCGGACTCAGATGAAGTTTATCTGGCAGGTCAATCTGGCGTAGAGATTTTTCTTGAGCCAAGTCCAGATAGTAGAGCAGGTAGAACTCTTTCAAGGTTAGACTTTGCTCGCTCTGCTGGGCAATAGTCTCTTCCAAGAGACTTTCAATTTCTTTCTGGCGCCGATTGAAGTCAAACCATTTTTCCAAGTAGGTCATAGTATCTCCTTTCTTTTTAGAGTTATAGCATAGAAGAATGTCCATTCACGGACAGTCTCTGTATCACAAGATGATTGCGCATGCAATAATTATACTACTTTTCAAGAATGCTGGCAAGAAGGACGCTGGAATATTTTATCCTAAATCATGCCTGTTTTCACAAGTCAAGAATTGTTTGTATCCCCTTTCCTTTCTAATTTTCATTATCCCTTGTGCATTTCCTTGAAATTTTCTGAAAAAAGAGTAAACTGGTATGCAAGAAGTCTATTTCGTGGAGTATAGGATGAAATTATATGTTCAATTAATGATTCTCTTTGTGATTTCTCTAATCGGAGAGGGAATTTCCAGTTTCTTTCATTTGCCTATCCCAGGCAGTATTATCGGCTTGATTATTCTCTTTCTAGCCCTACAATTTAAGTGGCTGAGAACCAGACATGTCAACATGGTTGGGAATTTCTTGCTGGCCAATATGACCATTCTCTTTTTGCCACCAGCAGTGGGAATCATGGAGAAGTTTGATGTGATTGCTCCCTATCTTTTGCCAATTGTTTTGATTATCTTTTTTGCAGCAGTCATCAATATTATCCTCATAGCCTTGGTAGTTCAGTTTATCAAACGACGGTTTGAAGGAGATTATGAGAAAGGAGATGCCAAATGAGTGAATTTGTTTCCAATCCCCTGTTTGGGCTTGCCCTGTCTATCCTAGCTTATCTAGTAGGAATGCTGATTTACAGACGTTTTCCACATCCATTGACAACGCCCTTGCTTTTGTCAGCTGTTTTCATTATCATCTTTCTAAAGGTGACGGGTATTTCTTACCAAGATTACTACCAAGGTGGGGTTTATTTGAACAACTTGATTGTCCCATCGACCGTGGCTCTAGGGATTCCGCTTTATAAGAGTTTTCACTTGATGAAGCACCATGCTCGGAGTATTCTCTTTGGTAGTCTGCTAGCAGTAGTTGTCAATACCTCTTTCACGGCCCTTGTAGCTAAGATTTTTGGCATGGACTTTTTCCTAGCCATTTCACTCTTTCCTAAGTCAGTGACAACCGCCATGGCAGTGGGAATCACAGAAAAATTGCAAGGTCTGACGACCGTGACTTTGGTGGTTGTAGTGGCAACTGGGATTTTAACCAGTGTCATCGGACCAACCCTTTTGAAGTGGTTGAAAATTGACGACCCAGTAGCTGTTGGTCTTTCCCTTGGAGGAACAGGCCATGCTGTCGGAACGGGAACAGCCTTTCGATACGGTTCTGTAGCAGGAGCCATGGGTGGTTTGGCTATCGGTGTCACCGGTATTCTCTATGTTTTTGTCAGCCCTATTGTAGCCAGTTTGATATTGAGTTAAAAAGCAAGGAATTCGGGTTCCTTGCTTTTTCAAATCGTATGTTATAGAGTATTACTTTTCTTTTCTTAGGTGAATGACTTGATCGTAGTGGTTTAAGTCTTCTTCTGTGTAGTGGTGAATGACTTCAATAACCGTTTGAGGTAGGGAGAAGAGCAAGTCGCTAATTTTTCTGCTATTTTCCGAGTCAAGATTGGCCTTGATTTCATCTGCTAAGATGAGTTGGTTGTCATGGTAGAGGGCGCGGGCGATTTCTAGGCGTTGTTTCTCGCCACCAGACAGACTATCATTACTGAGCGTTCGATTTTTCAAATGTTCTAAACCTGTTTTTTTGAGGATATGATTTAAAGTCTCTGGATTTTTATCCAGTCCTAGAAGGATATTGTCTTCCAGAGATAGCGTGTCAAAGTAATGGCTATCTTGGAGGATATAGGAACTAAAGCTTGTGATTTCTTGACGTGACAGTTTTTGACCAGCAAAGCTAATCTGTCCACTTGTCGGTATCTCTTCTCCATGAATGATATTGAGCAGGGTTGTCTTACCAGAGCCACTTTCCCCGATAATGGCAATTTTTTCTCCTTGCTTGATGCGTATTGAAATCGGAGATAAGAGGATATTCCCATCTTTTTCTAGGGAGATGCTCTTAAGCTGGATAGGGAAAATGTTTTCTATGCTTCTAGGCGAGATGAAGTCAGACTGGCCTAAAAGTTTTTGGTATTTATTGAGAAGAGTTCGATTCGCTTTTCGGGTGTTGGTAAAGTAAGCCAACTCTTGGAATTGATAGCCGATATTATGGGAAACCAGATAGATGGCCACAAAACTCGCCGCATCTAAATAATTATAGTAGGTCATAAAGCCACCGATAACGATTGGTGTGACAGAACAAAAGGCATCGATGCTATTGATAAAAAGACTGTTTAAAGTTCGTTGTTTTTCATAGTTGATTTCGGCATCCAGACTGGTTTGTAATTGCTTTTGGTAGCGAGCAAAAAAGAAATCTTGTCCCTGATAATGGCGAATTTGTTGGCTGCCACCAATAAAATTTGTCAAGCTTGATAAGTAGCTCTGGTTAACAGTTGACCGCTTTTCAGAAAGTGAATCCAAGCGCTTTGATCCGATAGCACTGCAGAGTACAGGAAAGGAGTAGAAGAGGATGAAAATCAAGCCTAAGTAAAAATTGCTCCACAAGGCATAGAGAATGGACACAGTGGTAAATCCCAGAGAAGAAATGATGATGACGGTTGGCTCGATATAGCTTTCTTCTAGTTGCTTGACGTCGTTTTCTAGGTCAGACAAAATATCCTTTTCATCAATCTCATAACTGCTTAAAAATCGCTTGAAAATAGCACTCTTGATTCCATATTTGAAATCAGTAATCACGCGGGAATAGTAATAGCGTTTCCCAGCTAAGCCTAGTAAGAGAATGAGGTTTCCAAGGATTCCCAAAATCAAAACTTTCCAAAGAAGGCCTAGTTCTTGATTGGTAAAACTAGCAACAATATTCTGAACAAGGGCTGGCGTGATAATTGCTTCCAGCCAAGTAATGGCAATAGAAAAGAAGTAAAGTACGAGGTGCTTCTTAGTAACAAATCTTCTCAGCATAAAGAGTTGCCCTCCTTATCGATATACATGGAATCAGTTTTTAAATTATTATACTCCTTTTTATCAAATACGTCATATAGAAATGGAAGTCATAAGGACGTAAAAAAGCCTAGCGAGTTATTGTCGCTAGACTTTAAAACTATTGCAAATTAACCTTGTTTTTCGGCTCTTTGTCAACTGTAGTGGGTTGAAGAAAAGCTAAGCTCGAGAAAGGACAAATTTCGTCCTTTCTTTTTTGATATTCAGAGCGATAAAAA
>JAWETZ010000010.1:0-66821 GCA_032480835.1 Streptococcus mitis | reverse complement strand
TCGTCCTGAGCCAGGATCAAACTCTCATTAAAAGTTTGAGTTCTCACTCATTTCTGTCACTGACAGATTTATTGTTTTTTCATTGTTCAGTACTACAACCTTAGTTGTAGCGCCCTGCACATTGGTTCGTCTTGTTCAGTTTTCAAAGGTCTTTGTCACTCGCTTCTCTCAAGTGACAACTATATTAGTATATCACAGTCGCTTTCGCTTGTCAACACTTTTTTGAAATTTTTTTAAAACTTTTTTCATCAAGTGTTCAACCGCAACATACCATAGTCCGTACGGGATTCGAACCCGTGTTACCGCCGTGAAAAGGCGGTGTCTTAACCCCTTGACCAACGGACCAGAGTTGTTATTTTCAACTCTTACTATTATACCGACTTTTTATTTTTTGTCAACACCTTTTTTTAACTTTTTACAATTTTTCAATTCTTTTCAAGTACAGTTTTTCAAATTATAGTAAAAAGAGCCAGAATTGTACTGACTCTTCTATTGTTTATTAAACTTAGAAGCACGTTCTTCTCCCCACCAATAGGGCATTAGTTCTGAGACTTTAACTGTTTTTCTTGTATCATAGTCCATCATGAATTCTGCATCTTTATTTTCAGCATTCAGCTCTAAAAGGAATTCTCTACAAGCTCCACATGGCATTCCTGAACTTCCACCATAAGGTGGTTTGTCTCGAAAGGCTAATACTTTCTTAACCTTAGTTTGTCCTGAAAATTGGTACATATTAAAGAGTGCTGCCCGCTCTGCGCAGAGATGGAAAACACCACAGGTTCCCTCCATACAGAATCCTGTAAATATTTGTCCATCTTCTGCTTCTACTGCGGCCACAACATGGTTAGCGTAAACAAAATCAGATACTTCATGTGGATCGTATAGCTTCTGTGCTTCTTCGTACATCTTTTCTCAGATGTCCATTATTGCATCCTTCTTATTTAGAGATTTCTTTTAACATATTTTCGATATGCTGGATTGATTTTTCACGGCCTAACAAGAAGATTGTATCTGGCAATTCTGGTCCATGCATTTCACCTGAAACTGCGATACGAATAGGCATGAAAAGATTTTTCCCTTTAATACCTGTTTCTTTTTGAACAGCTTTGATTTGTGGGAAGATATTTTCTGTTACAAATTCATCATCTGTCATCGCTTCAAGTTTTGCTTTGAAGGCTTCAAGAACTGTTGGGACTGTTTCTCCCGCCATGACTTCACGCTCTGCTTCGGTCAATTCTGGGAAATCTGAGAAGAAAAGATCTGTCAATGGGATAATCTCATCTACTGATTTCATTTGTGGTTTATAGAGCTCAACTAATTTTTCAGCCTTGTCAGTTAAACGGCCCGCTTCCTCTAAGAATGGTTTTGCCATTTCAAAGATAGTTTCTAGGTCTGCATTCTTGATATAGTCATTGCTCATCCAGTCGAGTTTCTTCTGATCAAAGGCTGCTGGAGACTTGCTCAGGCGGTTTTCATCGAAAAGTTTAATGAGTTCTTCACGAGAGAAGATTTCATCTTCACCGCCTGGGTTCCAACCAAGAAGAGCAATAAAGTTAAAGACTGCTTCTGGAAGGTAACCTTTTTTACGGTAGTCTTCGATAAACTGAAGGGTGTTGGTATCGCGTTTAGACAATTTTTTCCCAGTTTCAGAGTTGATAATCAAGGTCATATGACCAAACTCTGGAGCTTCCCAACCAAGTGCTTCATAGACCATAAGCTGTTTCGGTGTATTAGCAATGTGGTCGTCTCCACGAATTACGTGAGAGATTTGCATATCATGGTCATCGACGACAACAGCAAAGTTGTAAGTTGGGTAACCGTCTTTCTTTTGGATAACCCAGTCACCACCGATATTACCACCTTCAAATTCGATATCACCTTTGACCATATCATGCCACTTGTAGATACCTGACTCATTGACCGCCAAGCGAACGGTTGGAATGATCCCTGCTGCTTCACGTTCTGCGATGTAAGCTGCTTTTTCTTCTTCACTCATACCAAGGTATTCATTGATGTAGCGTGGTGTTTCGCCAGCTGCTTCTTGGCGTTCGCGTTCAGCTGCCAACTCTTCTTCTGTAACGTAAGATTTGTAGGCTTTTCCTTCAGCTAACAGTTGGTCGATGTATTTTTGATACAAGTCCAAACGCTCAGACTGGCGGTAATTTTCATGTGTTTCTGGGCTTTCATCCCAATCCATACCTAACCAGCGAAGGTTTTCAAGTTGTGAACGTTCACCATCCTCGACATGACGTTTACGGTCAGTATCTTCGATACGAATGATAAATGTTCCACCATGATGGCGTGCATACAAGTAGTTAAACAATGCTGTACGGGCATTCCCGATGTGTAGTAGTCCTGTTGGACTTGGTGCGTAACGTACGCGGATATCTTTTGACATAGTTTCTCCTATAAAGTCTCTAGGCGTCTGCCTTTTTGCTCTCTATATTATATCACAAGTCTTGGCTGAGGCCAATTTCTATGGATAAAGAGAGTAAAAAGAGTGGACAAGCCACTCTTTTCTTCTATTATAGACGTGCGTTAAGTTCTTTGCTCAATTCTTCAAATCCTGGTTTTCCAAGAAGGGCAAACATGTTACGTTTGTAAGCTTCAACACCTGGTTGGTCAAATGGGTTGATAGCATTCAAGTAACCTGAAAGAGCGATAGCCAATTCGAAGAAGTAGATTGTGTAACCAAGAGTGAAAGCATCTTGCTCTGGAAGAGTCACGTACATGTTTGGTACATCACCATCTGTGTGGGCAAGAAGAACACCGTCAGTTGCTTTTTTGTTTACAAAGTCAACGTCTTTTCCTTGAAGGTAACCAAGTCCATCAAGGTCTTCTTCCAAGCTAGGGATAATCACGTTTTTACGAGGTTTGTCAACACGGACAACTGTTTCAAACATGATACGAGTTCCTTCTTGGATAAATTGACCAAGTGAGTGCAAGTCAGTTGAGAAGTTGGCTGAAGTTGGGTAGATACCTTTTTGGTCTTTTCCTTCTGATTCACCAGCCAATTGTTTCCACCATTCTGAGAAGTATTGAAGTGATGGCTCGTAGTTTACCAAGATCTCAGTTGCATAGCCTTTACGGTAAAGGATGTTACGAACTGCTGCGTATTGGTAAGCTTCGTTTTCAGAGATTTTATCTGAAGTGTAGTCTTTGCGAGCTGCATTCGCACCTTCCATAAGGGCTTTGATGTCAGCTCCTGATGCTGCGATTGGAAGCAAACCAACGGCTGTCAATACTGAGAAGCGTCCACCGATATCATCTGGAACAACAAATGTTTCCCAACCGTTAGCATCTGCTTCAACCTTAACAGCGCCTTTTTGGCGGTCAGTTGTTGCATAGATACGTTTGTTTGCTTCTTCTTGACCGTATTTCTTAACCAAAAGTTCTTTGAAGACACGGAAAGCGATAGCTGGTTCAGTTGTTGTACCTGATTTAGAAATCACGTTTACCGAGAAGTCTTTGTCAGCTACGTACTCTACCAAGTCAGCAAGGTAAGTAGATGAGATTGAGTTTCCTGCGTAAAGGATTTGTGGAGCCTTGCGTTCTTCTTTTGTTTGCAAGTTTGCAAAGTGGTGGTTCAAGAAGTCGATTGCTGCTTTGGCACCAAGGTAAGATCCACCGATACCGATTACAACCAAAACATCGCTGTCTGATTTGATTTGCTCAGCAGCTTTCAAGATGCGGTCAAATTCTTCGCGGTCATAGTTTTCAGGAAGGTCCAACCATCCCAAGAAGTCGCTACCAGCACCAGTTCCTTTACGGATCAATTCATCTGCTGCTGTTACTTGTGATTGCATGTATTCCACTTCATGTGGTGCAACAAATTTGTCTAAAACTTTTGAATAATCAAATTTAATATGTGACATGTTATTCCTCCAATATTTCTTCTTTTCTATCATAACGCTTACCTTCGTTTTTTTCAAGTTTTTTGTCGAATTTCTCCAATTTTTATCAGAATTCAAACGTTTGCGTAAAAATCCCACATTCCAAAAATTTTGAAAAAATAAAAGAAAGAACGACTAGATGTTCCAGTCGTTACAGTTCATTCAATAAATACTCAAATAATTCTAAATTGCCATCTTCTTCATTGACCAGAAACTCTGGATGCCACTGCAAACCGATAATGCGGTGCTCATCGATAGACTCAATCGCTTCGATGGTCTGGTCTCTTGGATCAATAGCAGTTACACGGAAATTAGGTGCCAAATCTTTAATACTCTGACGATGAACGGAATTAACTTGACTTTCTTTTCCAAATAACTTAGCCACCACGCTTCCCTCCACTGTCTCAATAGAGTGAGATGTTCCGAAAGGTAGGCCTTGCCAGTGACCTTCGATTTCTTGATTGAGGGTTCCGCCAAAGGCAACATTGACAAGTTGAACACCACGGCAGATTGCCATAATTGGTTTATTCTGACGGAGCGCTTCTTTCAAAAGCGCCAATTCAAATTCATCACGCACTAGATTGTAATCGTCGCTCTCGATGGTCTTTTTCTCTCCGTAAAATTGAGGATGGACATTTTGCCCACCTGTCAAGATGAGCTTGTCAATCATTTCTACATAATCGCGCACGACTGACTCGTCACCAACAGGAATGACTAAAGGGAGACCGCCGACTTGACGAATGCTCTCTGCGAATCTACAAGATACAGATGAATGAATGTTTTTTCCTTCCGCGTCTACGGGACATAGATTTGCGGCAACTCCTACAACCGTTCTAGGCATGATGTCTCTCCTTTCGAATGTTAACGATAGTCCTATCATATCACTCAAAATGACTTTCGTCTAATATGTTTTTTTAAAGGCCGTGATAAATATTTTTTATGGACAAGAAAAAGCTGCCCACATAGGACAACTTCTTTCTTATTCAAAAATAAATTGATTGTGATAGAGTTCTGAATAGAAGCCACCTAGTTTCAAAAGTTCATGGTGATTACCGCGTTCAATGACTTCTCCATCTTTAAGGACAATAATCTGGTCTGCATTGAGGATGGTCTTCAAACGGTGGGCAATGACGAAACTGGTTCTGCCTGCTACAACCGCCTCCATGGCATGCTGAATCTTGCTTTCTGTCACCGTATCTACGTTTGAAGTTGCTTCATCGAGAATGAGAACTTCTGGATCTGTCATCAGGGTTCGAGCGATAGAAATCAATTGTTTCTGGCCTGTTGAGAAGATGCTCTGGTCATCATCTATAAGAGTATCGTACTTATCAGGTAAGCTTTCGATATAGTCGTGAATGTGGGTTGCCTTGGCTGCTGCCTCAACCATTTCTTGACTGGCATCTGGCACACCAAAACGGATATTGTCTCGAATCGTTCCGCTAAATAAAACCGAATCTTGCAAGACAATTCCCACCTTACTTCTGAGACTATCCAAGTCATAGTCACGAATGTCTTTGCCATCAAAATAGATCCCACCAGCATCAACATCATAAAAGCGATTGATAAGGTTCATAATGGTGGTTTTTCCTGAACCCGTCGGACCAACAACTGCTGTCATCTGGCCTTTAGGGGCAGAAATGCTGACATCTTTCAAAATAGGTTTATCAGGCAGGTATGAAAAATCAATATGACTGATTTCAACACCTTCTTGCAACTTAGTAAAGATCGGCGCCTTCTTAGGTCGGATTTCTTCCTCTGCGTCAAACATTTCCTGAATCCGTTCAGCACCTGTAAAGGCTAACTGAAGGCTTCCCCAACTAGCTGCAACTTGGATAATAGGCTGGTAGTACTGCTGTGAAAATTGGGCAAACATAACAATCAAACCTAGGGCTGTACTTGTTTCGATAGACTTATCATTCAAAAGTACAGCTGAACCAGCAAAGATGACGATGGCTGTATTAACCAGACTCATCCCATTCATGACAGGGAACAGAATTCCTGAGAACATTCTTCCTTTAAAGGTTGCCTTGCGCACGCGCTCATTTTGTTCAAGAAATCCTGCCATCATATCCTCTTGAATACCTTGCACAATGACAGCTTTTTGGCCTGAAATACTCTCGTCCATATAGGCGTTGAGCTTCCCTACCTCTTTCTGCTGGAGGTTGGTATATTTCCGTGCCATTTTTACGATGAAAATCAGCATGAGGAAAGCAACTGGTGTGCTGGCAATGGTGATGAGGGCCAGCGTCACATTTCTCGAAAACATGACAAGAATCAGACCAATATATAAAACAATATTGCTCATGACCTGAATCAAGCTCTCGTTAAAGGCTTGAAGGATATTATCCAAATCACTGGTAAAACGAGACAAGATATCCCCATCTTGTCGACGGTCAAAGAAAGAAACCGTCAAGCGAGCAAGCTTACCGAAGAGGCCTTTGCGCATCTCGTTTGTCGACTCTGCAATCACGCGCGTCATGAGACACATGTATATCACACTAGAGATAAATAGAACCAAAACCAGCAGGCCAAGATTGACCATGATTCCTGATAGACTTTGCCAAACAAGTTCTGGATTGCCATCTTGATAAGCTTGAACTAAATTAGCTAGCTGCGTCACTGCTTGTCCAGAAAATACCGGAAAGAGAGCTTGGGCAAGAGTAGCCAGAACAATCATCAGGATGACAACTACAAATGATAGCTTATAGACTTTAAAATAATTCCAAAAAAATTGAACTGTCTTCATTTTACTCCTCCTTTCCTTTCTGTGTCTCATAGATTTCACGGTAAACGGCATTGTTGGCAACCAAGTCTGCATGCGTCCCTTGACCAATCAATCGTCCTTGATCCAGAACCAAGATTTTATCTGCATGAACAACCGAGCTAATCTTTTGAGCGATGATAATGGTTGTTGTTCCCTTCAAGTCCTTATTCAAGGCTTCTTGCACTAGGC
Source organism: Streptococcus mitis (assembly GCA_032480835.1). Classification (GTDB taxonomy): domain Bacteria; phylum Bacillota; class Bacilli; order Lactobacillales; family Streptococcaceae; genus Streptococcus; species Streptococcus mitis_DK. The sequence continues at coordinate 59,975 of JAWETZ010000010.1, read as the reverse complement.
GCTCTGACTTGGCATCCAAGGCCGAGGTCGAATCGTCAAAAATCAGAATACGTGGATTGCTGACAATTCCACGCGCAATCGACATCCTTTGTTTTTGCCCACCAGAGAAATTGGTTCCCCGTTCCTCAACTGGACTTTCAAAGGTTTTCTCCATACGATGAATGAATTCACTGGCTTGGGCAATATTGGCTGCACGCTCCATTTCAAATAGAGTGGCATCTCCCTTACCCTGTCTCAAGTTATCTGCAATCGTTCCACTAAAGAGAATGGCACGCTGAAGAACGATAGAAACTGTTTTACGCAGGGTTCCTTCACTCACTTCTCGAATATCCTTGCCTCCGATTTTGATGGCTCCTTTTTGTGGGTCAAAGAGACGTGGAATTAATTGAGCCAAGGTTGATTTTCCTGCACCAGTCGCTCCAACGACACCAACCATTTGACCAGGTTCGATAGTAAAGCTCACATCTTTCAGCATCGGTTCCTTGTCCATTGGATAGGTAAAGGTCACATTTTCAAAGCTAAGACTGCCGACCAACTCTTCATCTGGGACATCCTTGAAGGTCATGGCTGGCTCTGCGTCCAGAATTTCTCGAATACGACGCATGGAAATCATAGCACGACTGACAGAATTTCCCAAAAATCCAACCATGACAATGGTAAAGATAATCTGGCTTAGGTAATTGACAAAGGAAGCAATGGAGCCAACAACTGACGGATCCGATTGAACCATCCCTGCAACTAGCCAAATAGAGAGGAATACCGCCCCATAACCGACCAACATCATGAAAGGTTCCACTACTGAAAAGGCATAACCAATGTAAAGGTTTTGACCAAGAAGCTCGTCTGAAACCTCCGTAAACTTAGCAAACTGCTCTTTTTCTTGGACAAAGGACTTGACCACACGAACGCCACGCAAATTTTCCTTGGCAATGGCATTGATGCGTTCAAGAAGGGTTTGAAACTTGGCAAAACGAGGCCCCATCATTCCCATCATGACGGCAGTCAAGCCAAAAATTAAGATTACCATGAGAACAATCACCCACCACAGAGAGGGCAAAGTTTGAACCGCCAGGATAAACGAACCGATGAACAAGAGAGGAAGTCTGAAAAGAATTTGGAAGGTCATCATGACCACGTTCTGAATCTGGTTGATATCATTTGTCATTCGAACGACTAGATTTCCCGCATTAAATTGTTCAATATTGGCATAAGAAAAGGTTTGGATTTTACGGAAGGCGTCCTCCCGAAGGTCGGATGAAACTCCTTGGGCAATATAGGCTGCAAGGACAACATTGAGACCACCAGCAACTAGACCAACCAAGGCCACACCAATCAACCAAGCCCCGATACTATAAATAGCTTCATATTTTCCAGCAAGGAGGGCGTCTAACACTTCCTGCAGATAACGCGGTTGCAAAAGTGAACTAGCAACCATCAAGCCCGTCATCAGGAGCGAAGCTAAGGCCTGCCACTTGTAGGTTTTTATTTTCTGAATCAGCATACTTTCTCCTTAAAAAATAGACAAAAGGGAGCGACAATGCGTCAGCTCCTTTTCATTCTGTTTGTGTGATGTTATTCTAACAAAAAAGTGGGAACTTGTCAAAGAAGTCTCCTTGATACAGCTAGAATGACCAGTAATTTTCTCTTTATAGTTTCTGTTTTAACTCGACCAAGACATTCATAGCCTGCATAGGTGTCATATTGTAAACATCCAGTTTAGACAATTCTGCTAGGATAGGATGCTCTTCAGGTGTATCAAAGAGTGAAATCTGTTCAGTGACGTCACTTGTTTGTCTCATGGGAGCAGGACTTTCTGTACCTTGACTCTCTAACTGAGTCAAAATCTTATCCGCTCTTGCTAGGAGATCTGCTGGCAAACCAGCAATCTTAGCAACATGGATACCGTAGGATTTATCGGCTGGTCCTGGTTCAATCTTGTGAAGGAAGGTGACCTGCCCATCCTGCTCCAAGGTTGCCACGTGAACATTGACCAAGTGTTCCAAGCTAGACTCCAGACTAGTCAACTCATGGTAGTGGGTCGCAAAGAGGGTCTTGGCTCCGATATGCTCATGAATGTATTCGATGATAGACTGGGCAAGAGCCATACCATCATAAGTTGCAGTTCCCCGTCCTAATTCATCAAAGAGAATGAGAGAGTTCTTGGTCGCATGCGAAATGGCATTGTTGGCCTCCATCATCTCCACCATAAAGGTTGATTGGCCTGAAACCAAGTCATCTGCTGCTCCGATACGGGTAAAAATGGCATCGAAAATCGGCAAATGGGCGCTTTCTGCTGGCACATAAGAACCCAACTGGGCCATAACTGCCGTCATGGCTAACTGACGCATATAGGTTGACTTACCACTCATGTTTGGCCCTGTAATCAGTTGAATACTGGTATCTTCTGCCATCTGAATCGTATTTGGAATATAGGTCTGAGCCCCCATAACCTTTTCAACGACAGCATGACGCCCTTTCTGGATATCAATTCGCGAATCATCTCCGAATTCAGGTCGAATCAAATGCTGGGTTTCAGCAACAACTGCCAGACTTTGCAAGACATCAACGGTCGCAATTCCTTGAGCTAAAGCCTGCAAACGCTGGATGTACTTGCTGACTTCCTCACGGATACGCATAAAGATTTCATACTCTAGGGTGGCTGACTTCTCACGCGCCTCCAGCATGTCGCCTTCGATACGAGCTAATTCCTCGGTACCGAAGCGTTCTGAGTTTTTCAGCGTCGCCTTGCGGAAAAAGTGGGCAGGTACATTTCCCAGTTGAGAATTGGTCACATGGAAATAGTAGCCATCCTTTTTATTGTAGTCAATCTTAAGCGTGCTGATACCAGAGTTTTCGCGTTCCTTAGCCTCAATCTCAGCAATCCAACCAGTCCCTTCTCTGAGAACGCGACGGTACTTGTCTAAAGTCTCATCAAATCCAGTGCGGATAATACCACCTTCCGTAATCACATGAGGAGCTTCAGGAGCAATCGCTGCGCTAATCAAGCTCTCCAACTCAGGGATTCCATCCAGTTGTTCGATGAGATAGGCTAGAGCAGGTTGCTCCATCCCTTCTAAAATCGCTCGGATCCGTGGCACACTGGACAAGGTGGTCGCCAGCTGCAAGAGATCCTTGGGATTGGTTTTGCCAAAAGAAACCCGACTAGCCAATCGTTCGATATCATAAACTCCCTTGAGACTGTCTGTCAAATCACTACGCTCAAAGAAATGGTCGAGGAAGACCTGCACCACTTCTTGACGTTGGATGATTCGTTCCTTATCAATCAAAGGACGATGAATCCAAGAACGCAAGAGCCGCATACCCATAGCTGTTTTGGTTTCATCCAAAAGCCAGAAAAGACTGCCTTGCTTCTTGCCTGAACGGGCATTTTCAACCAAATCCAGACTAGCCTTGGTCGCATAATCCATCTGCAAGAAATCCTTGATTTCATAGCGGATAACAGGTTTGAGGTGGTTCAATTCCCTCATCTGAGTTCGATGAACATACTGGAGTAGCTTACTAGATGCCGCTTGCTCCACAGCTGCTAATCGTAAATCCAGTAAATGAAGGTCTTCAAAGCCTTCTTTTTCATAGGAAAGTACCAGATTCATCTGACGACAAAGGATTTGTTCCTCTTCCTCAGACAAGTCATATCCCAGCACCACTTCTCGCGCTTTGAGATTACGGATTTCCCCACAAACCAGCGTGAAATCCAAAAGACCTGTCACATAAAAGTCACCCGTCACCAGGTCCATATAAGCTAGGCCAAATTGATTGCCTTCGCGGTCTATGGCAACCAAAAAATTATTCTGACTGTCCGGCTTACTACTATCGACCACTGTTCCTGGCGTAATGACCTGAACAACCTCTCGTTTCACAACCCCAACTGCTTGTTTAGGATCTTCCATCTGCTCTGCGATAGCCACCTTATAACCCTGCTCAATCAAGACATCAATGTACTGTTGGGCAGAATGATAGGGAACACCCGCCATAGGAATCGGATTGTCGGCATTCTTGTTGCGACTCGTTAAGGAAATTTCCAGAATCTGCGCAGCATTGACCGCATCCTCATAAAATAATTCATAAAAATCACCCATCCGAAAGAGCAAAAAAGCATCTGGATATTGCTTTTTAATATCCACATACTGTTGCATGCCGGGTGATAGCTTTTCTGTCGCCATTTTCCGTCTCTCCTTGTCAAAAATAAGTCTTGAGAGCAACTCCCAAGACCTTACTTATCTTTCATCAAATCTAGCAAACGATCTTCCATGAGTTTGGCAACGTGCTGGTCTCGACAAATGACCAATAAGGTATTGGCACCAGCAACTGTTCCTAAAATCCATTCATCCTTGTTTGCATCTACAATATTTGCCAAAACAGAGGCTTCTCCCAGTTTGGTATGAAGTACCAAGGTAAACTCTGCTCTTGCAACACCTTCTAAATGATGAGACAAAAATTCCACCAAATCAATCTTTTCTGTCTCATTTGCTAGTACATAATACACCATATCATTTTTCTTGACCTTGGTCAAGCCGATTTCGCGCAAATCACGAGACAAGGTGGTCTGAGTCACAAAGACATTGTGTGCCTCCAACCGATCTTGAATTTCTTTTTGTGTACTTAATTTCTCCTCAGTAATCATTTTTTTTATTAACTGATGACGATCTCTTTTTCTCATAAAATCCTCTTATGTGAATATTTATAACTATTTTTATAACTATATTATACCAAAAAAATAGGAGATTTCAAAAATTTTTTCTTCTTTCTTTAAAATTGTGATAAAATAGTAGAAAAGTCCAAAAAGGAGCTCTTAATGAATACAAAAGAATTGATTGCTAGCGAATTGGCTAGCATCATTGATAGCCTGGACCAAGAGGCTATTTTAAATTTACTGGAAACCCCTAAAAACTCAGAAATGGGAGACATTGCTTTTCCTGCTTTTTCTCTTGCAAAAGTCGAACGTAAAGCACCTCAAATGATTGCGGCTGAACTGGCTGAAAAAATTAATAGCCAAGCCTTTGAAAAGGTTGTTGCAACAGGACCTTACGTCAACTTTTTCCTTGATAAATCTGCCATTTCTGCTCAAGTGTTGCAAGCGGTTATCACTGAAAAAGAACACTATGCTGACCAAACTATTGGTAAACAAGAAAATGTTGTTATCGACATGTCTAGTCCCAATATCGCTAAACCATTTTCTATTGGTCACCTACGCTCAACTGTTATCGGAGATAGCTTGTCACATATTTTCCAAAAAATCGGTTATCAAACGGTCAAGGTCAACCATTTGGGAGACTGGGGTAAACAGTTTGGGATGTTGATTGTTGCCTACAAAAAATGGGGCGACGAAGAAGCTGTAAAAGCTCATCCAATCGATGAACTTCTTAAACTCTATGTCCGCATCAATGCTGAGGCTGAAAATGACCCTAGCTTGGATGAAGAAGCACGCGAATGGTTCCGTAAACTTGAAAATGGAGACGAGGAAGCTCTCGCACTTTGGCAATGGTTCCGTGATGAAAGTTTGGTGGAATTTAACCGCCTTTACAATGAATTGCAAGTCGAATTTGACAGCTACAATGGAGAAGCCTTCTACAACGATAAGATGGATGCAGTTGTAGACATTCTTTCTGAAAAAGGCCTTCTTGTTGAATCAGAAGGTGCCCAAGTTGTGAATCTTGAGAAATATGGAATTGAACATCCAGCCCTTATCAAAAAATCTGATGGTGCAACTCTCTACATCACACGTGACTTGGCTGCAGCTCTTTACCGTAAAAACGAATACCAATTTGCTAAATCTATCTACGTCGTTGGTCAAGAGCAATCTGCCCACTTTAAACAACTCAAAGCTGTTTTGCAAGAGATGGGCTACGATTGGAGTGACGACATTACCCACGTTCCTTTTGGTTTGGTTACAAAAGAAGGGAAGAAACTCTCTACTCGTAAAGGGAATGTCATCTTGCTAGAGCCTACAGTTGCAGAGGCTGTTAGCCGTGCCAAAGCCCAAATTGAAGCTAAAAATCCTGAACTTGAAAATAAAGACCAAGTAGCGCATGCTGTTGGGGTTGGAGCCATTAAATTCTATGACCTCAAGACTGACCGTACAAACGGATATGACTTTGACCTAGAGGCCATGGTATCCTTCGAGGGTGAAACTGGACCTTACGTTCAATACGCCTACGCTCGTATCCAATCTATCTTACGCAAAGCCGATTTCAAACCTGAAACAGCTGGCAACTATAGCTTGAATGATGCTGAAAGCTGGGAAATCATTAAACTCATCCAAGACTTCCCACGTATTATCAACCGTGCGGCAGATAACTTTGAACCTTCTATCATTGCTAAATTTTCGATTAATCTGGCTCAAGCCTTCAACAAGTACTATGCACATACACGTATCCTAGACGAAAGTCCTGAGCGCGACAGCCGTCTAGCTCTCAGCTACGCAACTGCAGTTGTTCTCAAAGAAGCCCTTCGCTTGCTTGGAGTAGAAGCGCCAGAGAAGATGTAAATCGTTACAAGAGACTGGAACTAAAGTTCCTAGTCTCTTGACGGCAATCGCTATCTGGCGAATTGCCTAAACGCTTCACTAGTTTTAGGACATAAATATGATCGATTTATGTCCTAAAACGTCGTAATCTTAAAGTTATTGGAACTAAAGTTCCTAATTGTTAGACGCTAGCCGCTTATATGCGGACTAGCTAACTACTTCACTAGTCATAGCCCCTAAATATAATCGATTTATGTCCCAGAACGTCGTAACCAGAGATATTTGCCTAAACGCTTTACTAATTCACCAATCCAAATAATATTGATTTGGTTAGGCTCATGTCGTAAGCTTTTAATTACTTGATTGTAAAGCAGTTTTAAGTAACTAAGACCAAATCCTATACGTAATTAGGTTTAGAGGCCTATCAAAATTTTGCTGACTTGATCTGTGAATTCACTAATTCAATCTACTCACTACTACTTCTTTATCATACAGGGAGATTTCCTATGAGCCAATATGCTTATATCCTCGTTGTAATTAGCTTGGTGTTCCTTTTTCTGCTCAATAAGTACGAAAAAGAACGGCTTCAAAGGCTCTACCAAGAACAACTTTTGAAGGATGAAACCTTTAGGGATGACATCAAAGAGAAAATTCACACAACTGAAAATATCAATGATGTCATTGCTTACATCAATAAAACTTATCATCTGGGAATGTTGCTATCAAAAGACATTACAGATCAATTGAAATAAACCTAGCTATTCTTTAAGAAATATCAAAACCGAGACTAAGAGTTTTATACTTCGTCTCGGTTTTTGTATATTTTTCAAGTAATAAAGCCACCACTCCCCCAGCAATGCAAGTGCAAAATCCTCTAGAATATGATAGAATAATGAAAAGGACTCTATTAAGGAGGAAATCATGGAAAAACAAACCATCGCCGTCTTGGGGCCTGGTTCTTGGGGAACTGCCCTTTCACAAGTCTTAAATGACAATGGACACGAGGTACGTATCTGGGGAAATATTCCCGAGCAAATCAATGAAATTAATACCTATCATACTAACAAGCACTACTTTAAAGATGTCGTTCTAGATGAAAATATTATCGCCTACACTGACTTAGCTGAAGCACTGAAAGATGTGGATGCGATTTTATTTGTTGTCCCAACAAAAGTGACACGACTTGTTGCCCAACAAGTTGCACAAACCTTGGATCATAAGGCTATCATCATGCACGCATCAAAAGGATTGGAGCCTGATAGCCATAAACGATTATCAACCATCCTTGAAGAAGAGATTCCTGAAGAGCTCCGCAGTGATATTGTCGTTGTCTCAGGGCCTAGCCATGCAGAAGAGACCATTGTGCGTGACCTGACTTTAATCACAGCTGCTTCTAAAGATTTGCAAACAGCTCAATACGTTCAGGAGCTCTTTAGCAATCACTACTTCCGACTTTATACCAATACGGATGTTATCGGGGTTGAAACTGCTGGTGCTCTTAAAAACATTATCGCTGTCGGGGCAGGAGCTTTACATGGTCTAGGATTTGGTGACAATGCCAAGGCAGCCATCATCGCCCGAGGCTTGGCAGAAATTACCCGCTTAGGAGTAGCACTTGGGGCCAGTCCATTAACCTATAGTGGCTTATCTGGTGTAGGTGATTTAATCGTAACAGGAACCTCCATCCACTCTCGTAACTGGAGAGCCGGAGATGCTCTTGGTCGTGGAGAATCCCTAGCTGATATCGAAGCCAATATGGGCATGGTGATTGAAGGAATTTCAACGACTCGAGCAGCCTATGAACTAGCACAAGAACTTGGAGTCTATATGCCAATTACACAAGCCATTTACCAAGTTATTTACCACGGAACCAACATCAAAGATGCTATTTATGACATCATGAACAATGAATTTAAAGCAGAAAATGAGTGGTCTTAACCCTCTAAAGAAAGGATTCTTATGACATCAAAAGTTAGAAAAGCTGTCATCCCTGCCGCTGGACTAGGAACTCGTTTCTTACCAGCAACCAAGGCCCTTGCCAAAGAAATGTTGCCAATTGTAGACAAACCAACTATCCAATTTATCGTAGAAGAAGCTCTTAAATCAGGCATTGAAGATATTCTGGTTGTCACTGGTAAGTCAAAACGTTCTATTGAAGACCACTTTGATTCAAACTTTGAGCTTGAGTACAATCTCAAAGAAAAAGGTAAAACGGATCTGTTAAAATTAGTAGATGAAGCAACTGGTATGCGCCTCCATTTCATTCGCCAAACTCACCCTCGTGGTCTTGGAGATGCTGTCTTACAAGCCAAAGCTTTTGTAGGGAACGAGCCCTTCGTTGTCATGCTGGGTGATGACCTTATGGACATCACAGATGAGAATGCCGTTCCTTTGACAAAACAACTGATGAATGATTACGAAAAGACACACGCATCAACCATTGCTGTCATGCCCGTACCACACGAAGACGTTTCATCATATGGAGTCATTGCTCCTCAAGGCGAAGGAATCAATGGTCTCTACAGTGTCGAAACTTTCGTTGAAAAACCAGCTCCCGAAGATGCACCAAGTGATTTAGCAATCATCGGTCGCTATCTACTCACACCTGAAATTTTTGATATCTTAGAAAATCAAGCTCCCGGCGCTGGAAATGAGATCCAACTTACCGATGCTATCGATACGCTTAATAAAACACAACGTGTTTTTGCCCGTGAATTTACAGGAGCTCGTTACGACGTTGGGGATAAGTTTGGATTTATGAAAACATCTATTGACTACGCCCTCAAGCACCCACAAGTCAAAGACGACTTGAAAGATTACCTCATCCAACTTGGAAAAGAATTGGCTGAGAAGGAATAAAATAAAAAGATAAGGTTCAAAAAATGCCTTATCTTTTTTCATTACATAAATTTTCTTCCAGGATCGTCAAAATCCCATTCCCTTGTAGAAAAGCAACACTGCAAGTATTACAAACAACACTACCGCTCCTAACCTCTGACTGACACTATAGATCAGTCTTTCTCCTCGAACTGGAAAGATAACTGCTAGAAATGCTCCACCAACTGCACCACCGATATGACCTGCTAGGCTTATTCCTGGAATCAGAACACTTCCAATAATATTAACCACAAAAAGTGTCAGATAGGATTGGCCCAACTGCTGGATATAAGGATTGCGAGTTGCATAGCGAAGAACGATAATTGCAGCAAATAGTCCATAGAGAGAAGTAGAGGCTCCTACGGCTAAGGATTTGGGACTAAATACAAAAACAAAGAGATTGCCCATCATTCCTGATAAGAGATAGAGAAAGAAAAACTTCTTGGATCCAAAAATTTCCTCTACTTGCCTACCAAGATAATAAAGCGAAAGCATATTGACAATGAAATGCTCCCAACCAATATGGACAAAGATGGCAGAGAAGAGACGCCAAACTTGCTCGGGAAAGAGACGAATGGCAGGGCCATACATGGCTCCAAATCGAAATAAGGTATCCGCCCTATCAAAGTTTCCGCCTGCAGTCACCAGCATTAGTAGAAACACCAAGGCCGTCACTAAGAGGAAGAAACTCGTCACAGGATAACGCCTATCAAAGATTTCCTTCATCAATTAATACCTCCTGAACAGGAATATCATGGTTTTCAGTGATAAAGTCCTGAACTTGACAAGGATAAATCGTACTCAAAGTATGGCCAGTAAAATGTTCCAGATAGCGATCATAATAACCTCCGCCGTATCCAATCCGACATCCTTCCGTTGTAAAAGCCAAGCCAGGAACATGAATCAAATCAATCTGAGAAGCCTCCACTACTTCCAACTCTCCCTGTGGCTCCAGTAAGCCAAAGGAAGTTTTTACTAATTGCTGCGGATTATAGACCACAAACTCCATGCGCCCCTTGGGATAGGTTTTAGGTATCAGAACCTTCTTGCCGTCCTTCAGCACCTGCTCAATCAGTTCCTGCGTTTGAAATTCGTGCGGAAAAGAGAGATAGGTTGCGATGACTTTCGCTTCTTGGTAAAAGGGATGGTGTAAAAGTCGCTCGGTTAAAGCTTGGTCGATAGCCGGCTTTTGCTCTTGAGATATAGCCTTCATTTCATGCAAGACTTGCTTACGTAATTCCGATTTCATAGACAACCCCTCTACTCTGTTGCCTTCTTTTTCAGGAAACTAGAGACTGCATCAACCCCAATAGCTAAGGCTTCTTCCTTAGGACTCATCTGAGGGTGATGAAGGGCGTAGGGACTATCGATACCCAGCCAAAACATAACCCCATCAACCTTTGAAAGGAGATAACCAAAGTCCTCACCTGTCATAGCAGGTTCGATATCAATCAACTCGATTCCGTCTTTTTCTTCAAAGAAGTCCATCAGTTCACGCGCCAAGGCTGGATTGTTCTCAACAGGCAGGTAACCACCTTGCTTGAGTTCCACTTCGACTTCCATATCAAAGGCAGCTGCAACCCCTTCTGCAACTGTTCTGACCCTCTTTTGAACTAAGAGACTCATATCCTGTGTCAAGGCCCGAATAGTTCCATGCAAAAAGGCTGTGTCTGTGATGACATTGTTGGTTGTTCCAGCCTGAAAAACACCAAAGGTCACCACCGCTCCCTCGATTGGGTTGACATTGCGGCTGACAACTGACTGCACCTGGGTCACAAAGTAACTAGCCGCCACCAAAGCATCATTAGCTTCATGCGGAAAGGCTGCGTGTCCTCCTTTGCCTTTGAAACGAATCTTCACCTCGCAAGTTCCTGCAAAGAGTGTATGAGTATTGGTCGCAATCTGTCCAACCTTCAAATCTGGCCTAACATGAAGGCCATAAAATTGATCTGGTAGCCAATCTCCAAAAGCGCCATCTTCATACATGAGCATGCCACCAGCTTCATTTTCTTCAGCGGGCTGAAATAGGAAGAGCAAATTATTCTTCGGTTGCTGCTCAAGGGCGCGCTCGAGACAACCCAAGGCAATACTCATATGAAAATCATGGCCACAAGCATGCATACGACCTTGGTGCTGAGAAGCGAAAGAAAGTCCTGTTTGTTCGACGATAGGCAGGCCATCAATATCTGTCCGCCAACCAATGGTACGCTCTGGCTGACTTCCCTGCAAATAGACCAAAATACCTGTCCGCCAAGTACGAACTTGAACAAACTCCTTGCCCGCAGTCAATTTCTCAATCACATCCAGCAAATAAGCATGAGTCTTGAACTCCTCCAAGCCAATCTCTGGAATCTGGTGCAAATCTCGTCTAGTCTGAATCAAATCTAACATCTATCTATCCTCCGATATAGCAGAAAGAGGCTGGAAGAAGGGTTCCGCCTCTTTATTACTTTTACAATTATAAGGTACGAAGCGCATCCTCTAGCGCTGTTTTTTGTTGGGTTTGGGCATCAATTTCTTTGATGATACGAGCCGGAACGCCTGCTACCACTACATTTTCTGGGACATCTTGGGTAACGATAGCTCCTGCAGCGACAACTGAACCACTACCAATTTGCACCCCTTCGATAACCACTGCATTGGCACCAATTAGAACATTGTCCCCAACACGGACTGGTTCTGCGCTAGCTGGCTCAATCACACCTGCCAAAACGGCACCTGCACCAACGTGACTGTTTTTCCCAACGATGGCACGTCCACCAAGGATAGCCCCCATGTCAATCATAGTTCCTGCACCAATTTCAGCACCGATATTGATGACCGCTCCCATCATGATAACAGCATTGTCACCAATTTCAACTTGATCACGAATAATAGCGCCTGGCTCGATACGAGCATTGATAGCACGTTTATCTAGCAAAGGAACTGCAGAATTACGAGCATCTTGCTCAACAACATAGTCTTGATTTTCTACCAAACCATCTAGAAGCGGAGCCACATCCTTCCAGTCTCCGAATAAGACATTCCCTAGTTTGACAACAGAGCTAGGTACAGCAGTTGTAAGTTGTCCCTCGAAGGTTACTTTAACACTGGTTTTCTTTTCAGCATTGGCGATAAATTGGATAATTTCTTGAGCATTCATTTTTGTGGCAGTCATAGGCGCCTCCTAGTTCATTTTAATGATACCTATTCTACCAAAAAAGGCCTCAAATTTGAAGCCTTTTTGTTTGTTTTTAGGTATGATTTTTAGGGATGTGAGATAAAACGTGCTGTCGGTAAAAGCAAGCTCCTACCGATACAACCTAAAAACACTCTTCACAACTATCTCCCCGTGTTTTATTGACTATTCTAGTATAGCACACTTTTAGAATTAAGAAAAGACTTTTTATTTACTTTCTTTCGCTTCTTCTACCGATAGGAAAATCATGGGTAAAATAATCAGGGCCATAGCTAGAAGAAGGGACCAATCCACTACCAAGCCTAAAAATAAAACACTCAAAAGGGCAGAAGAGAGAGGTTCACTGGCACTAATAACAGAAACCACCAAGGGAGAAACCAAGGACACAGCCTTCATGGAAATGAAAAAGGCAAAAGCCGTCCCAAAGAAAGCAATAATGAGGCAAATCAAGATACTCCAAATATCAAGAGTAAAGGAAAGCTGATAAACCGGCGAAAGGACATTGCTAAATAAACCTGCCAAAATCATCCCCCACCCAACCGTGGGTACAAAACCATAGCGCTTCGCGAAAGGTTGGGGCAGGATAACATTAAACATAACCCCCATAGCACTCAGCAGACCTGTTATAAGGGCTAGTGGCGTCATGGATAACTGAGAGAGATCTCCCTTTGTCGCCATCAAGCACACACCCAGCATAGCAATCAGAACATAGAAAATAGCGCTTTTTGACGCTCGTTTTTGATAAACCAAACGATTGTAAAAGAGGATAAAGACAGGACTAATGAACTGTAAAATAGTCGCTGTCGCTGCATTTGAGTATTCTACACAGAGATAGAAAAAATACTGGACTGAGAAAATTCCCAAAATAGCATAGGCCAAAAAGGGCAGGTAATTTTTCTTGTCTCGCCAGATATCTAACACTTGTGATTTTACTTGCATTACAGACCAAATGAGCACAAGACTCCCTGCTAGCGTCAAACGCATAGAGGTAATCCAACCAGAAGATACCTTATAATGAGTAAAGAAATACTCTCCTAAAATCCCACAGATTCCCCAAATTAAGCCGGATAGGAGCGAGTAAATGGTTCCTTTAACAATCTTTTTCTGATACTGATTCATACCTTTATTGTAACACGAAAGGGAAAAAGAAAAAAGTGGCAATCCATTGATTGGCCACTTCATTTAGCATAGTTCATAGAACTTATCGTCTTGTCCTTGAAGAAGATCGTGTAGCACTTGAGTTACTACTGTCACTAGAGCTATTACTTGAACTGCTGGAGCTTGATGGAGTTGGTAGACTCCCCACGATACTAGACCAAGCATTCTTATAATCCGCATCACTTCCACCAATAGCAAAGCGATAACTGGTCGCTGGCGCTCCTGCCTTATTAGCCCAATAGCTGGTAACAGTCGAACCTGTGACCTCTACCTCTTTTCCTTCAACAGAAACCTTACCTGGTTTTTGACCTGTTGATTTCAAAACTTCGGATTTTACTACACTAGAATCTAAAGCGAAGCGTTCGTTCCCCCAAATTCCAGGTTCAGACTCTTGGATGGCATTAACCAAGTGAGCCATATAATTAGAATTATTGGAATAGCCTGCTCTACGAGATAATGAATGATTATCATCATGCCCAATCCAACCACCTAAAGTTAATTTAGGAGTAGAAAGCATAAGCCACATATTTTCGTCTTGGTTGGTTGTACCAGTCTTCCCAATCCAATCTGCATTAGCTAATGTCGAATTTAAAGAAGTTAAATTCGGTTTAAAGGTTGTTGTCACACGAGAGGATAGAACTTCTCGCAACAAGCCCTGCATAATTGTCGCAGTAGCTTTTGAGTAGACTTGAACCGGTTTATCTTGATACTCATATACCACTCTACCATCTGATGCTTCAATTTTAGAAATCACATGTTTCTGATGATAAACTCCGTTATTTGCCAAGGTCTGATAGCCATTGGTATGCTGGGCAACTGTGACTTCAATACCACCACCCATTGGCAGGCTCTCAATATCGTACTCAGGAATCTCGTAACCCATCTTTTCCATATAACCTTTGACATCAACACCCTTTTCACGGAGCATACGATAGGTCCAGTAAGCCGGGATATTCCATGAATAGTTCAAGGCTTCTCCCAAGGTCATCATTCCTGTCCCCTTGCTATTAGCATACATAATCGGGTTGCCATTGGCAAAGTTTGTTGGATAGTTAGACAGAATCGTCTCACTTCCCATCAAGCCCTGGTCAATAGCGATCCCGTAGGCCAGCAAGGGCTTGGTAGTAGAAGCTGGTGAGCGCTTGGTGTCAAAGGCATGATTGTTTTGATTTTCTTGATAATTGCGACCACCTACAAAGCCTAGGATAGCACCTGTTTGGTTGTCCATCAAGACATTCCCTACTTCTACACGACCTGTTCCATCATCTAGTAGAGACCCATATCTGGCTACTGCATTCTGCATGGCAGTATGAACTTTTTTATTAATAGTAGTCATAATCTTATAACCACCTGTACTTAATTCTTGCTCAGCTCGTTTACGATACGCCTTCTGAATAGCTTCATTTTTCAGCTCTTGACTGGGAACATTATCTTGTTGGACCAAATAATCGTACATCCGGTCTATCGCTTCAGCCATAGCAGTATAGTAAAGGTAATCTCTTGAAACAACATTAACAGAACCTGATGGCAAAAAATCTTGTTTGATATTGTAATCCTTATACTGATTGTATTCTTCCTTTGTTAAAGATCCCGTACGATACATATTATAAAGAACATCCTTGGCCCGCTTCAAGCCTAGTTCTAAATCTTCATCGCTCTTAATAGCACCCGTATTTTCATAGGGAGAATAGATAATAGGACTTTGCGGTAGTCCTGCTAAAAATGCTGCTTGAGGAACAGTCAACTGACTAGCATCTACACCAAAAATACCCTCTGCTGCCTGCTGAGCACCTGCAATATTCTGTCCCTTATTATTTCGGCCAAAAGGAGCAATATTAAGATAAGTAACCAAAATTTCATCCTTACTCATCGTTCGTTCTAGCGCAAGTGCATCCACAATTTCTGTAGCCTTACGAGCCAAAGTCGGAGCATCTCCAACGACTTGCTGCTTGATTAACTGTTGGGTTAAGGTAGAGCCTCCACTAGATGAACCCAAACCTGCAAAGGTCCCCAAAGTCGCCCGAATCACAGCCTTAGGCACAACCCCTTTATGTTCAAGAAAATGTTCGTCCTCAGTTGCAACGATAGCCTTTTTGAGATTGTCCGATATTTCCTCAGATGAAACAGAAGTTCTCAGTAAGTCACTCTCTATAGAAGCAATGACACTCCCATCTGCATAAACAATTTCTGAGATTGAAGAAACATTCTTAACCTGCTTTACCAAATCCTCCGCTGGCGGAACCTTAGCCTTATCAAACAAGGCAACTCCATAACCAAGAGCTACACCAGCACCAAAAAGCCCACCGATAAAGCCTAGAATAAAGAGGGTATTCAAAACTCCCTTGATAGCAGCCAAAATGCTACCTAAGATAGGCAGGAACTTCCCACCTGTTCCATCCGACTTCTTCGCTTCTAAGACTTTCTCTGATTTTTTATGATTTATGTTTAATTTTACTTGCTGGAAAAATGCCAGCACTTTTCTCTTTAATTGATTTTGCATGGATTTCCTCACTCTATTCATTATACCATAAAAGGTACACTTTCAATAAAATAGCCACTTTCTTCCCTATTCTACTAGGCTATTGCCCAAGTTTGTGATACAATAGTTAGAAACAATAATTTTAAAAAGGAGAAAAGACACATGCACATTTTTGATGAGCTAAAAGAGCGTGGTTTGATATTTCAAACGACTGATGAAGAAGCTTTGCGTAAAGCCCTAGAAGAAGGTCACGTTTCTTATTATACTGGCTACGATCCAACTGCTGACAGCCTTCACCTAGGCCACCTTGTCGCAATCTTGACAAGTCGTCGCTTGCAACTAGCAGGTCACAAACCTTATGCGCTCGTTGGCGGTGCTACAGGTCTCATCGGAGATCCGTCCTTCAAAGATGCTGAACGTAGTCTCCAAACAAAAGACACAGTAGATGGCTGGGTCAAGTCTATCCAAGGACAACTTTCTCGTTTTCTTGACTTTGAAAATGGCGAAAATAAAGCTGTCATGGTCAACAACTACGACTGGTTTGGCAACATCAGCTTCATTGATTTCCTCCGTGATATCGGAAAATACTTTACTGTCAACTACATGATGAGTAAAGAGTCTGTTAAAAAACGGATCGAAACAGGAATTTCTTACACTGAGTTTGCTTACCAAATCATGCAAGGTTACGACTTCTTCGTTCTTAACCAAGACCACAATGTGACGCTACAAATCGGTGGTTCTGACCAGTGGGGAAATATGACAGCTGGTACTGAATTGCTTCGTCGTAAAGCTGATAAGACTGGCCACGTTATCACTGTTCCATTGATCACAGATGCAACTGGTAAGAAATTTGGTAAATCAGAAGGAAACGCAGTCTGGCTCAATCCTGAAAAGACTTCTCCATACGAAATGTACCAATTTTGGATGAACGTTATGGACGCTGACGCTGTTCGCTTCTTGAAAATCTTTACTTTCTTGTCACTTGATGAGATTGAAGACATCCGTAAACAATTTGAAGCAGCGCCACACGAACGCTTGGCACAAAAAGTCTTGGCTCGTGAAGTCGTAACACTTGTTCACGGTGAAGAAGCCTACAAAGAAGCCCTCAACATCACTGAACAACTCTTTGCAGGAAACATCAAAAACCTTTCTGTTAAAGAGCTTAAACAAGGACTTCGTGGTGTACCAAACTACCAAGTACAAGCAGATGAAAATCACAATATCGTGGAACTGCTCGTCTCATCTGGTGTGGTTAACTCAAAACGCCAAGCCCGTGAAGACGTCCAAAACGGAGCTATCTACGTCAACGGTGACCGCATCCAAGACCTTGACTATGTCTTGACTGACGCAGATAAGTTAGAGAACGAACTGACTGTTATCCGTCGTGGTAAGAAAAAATACTTTGTATTGACTTACTAAACCGTTCAACATTTACCTATAAACAAAGGAGTTACCCTCGAGAAAGGTAACTCCTTTTTGTTGTTGATAACCACATTTATCCCTTAATAGACAGGCTACGCAGTACAATACGTAAGGTTGTTAGATTATGTAAGATAGAGAGATTTGAAGGACTGAGCCAATTAAATAAGCCAAAGCCAATCAAACTACTATTTACGACAACGGTATCTTGAATATTCTTCTTGATGAGTGTTTGCAAAGATGATGATAGCCAATCCAACTCTTGGAAGAAATCCAAACGATTATCTAACAATAAGATATCGCTCATCTGCTTAGAAATATCTGCACTCTCATTCATCACCACACCGATATCTGATAGGGTTAGAGCGGCTGAGTCATTCAATCCATCTCCAACCATCAAAATAGTGTGACCTGCTTTCTGCAGTTCCTCTACTAACTCAAATTTCCCATCAGGTTTCAAGTCTGTATAGACCTGATCAAAGGGCAAATCTTTGACTAATTCCTCTGTCCTAACCAGGGTGTCCCCTGTTGCTAGAATCAATTTTTTCCCTTGTGCCTTAAGTTTCTCCAAGGCCGCTTTTGCTTCTTTTCTCAAAGGAGTATGAATGCAGAACATTCCAATCAATTCATTCTGATAAGCCAAGAATAAGAGATTGTAGTGACTCTTGTACTCTTCAATTAAAGCATTTTGTTCTGAACTGATATGAATTTGCTCATCCTGCATCAAAACATAATTCCCAATAAGAACTGGTTGCCCATCTATATGAGATTTGATCCCCTTGCTTGCGATATATTGGAGTTTCCCATGCATTTCCTCATGTTCAATTCCCTCTATCTCAGCTTGCTTGACAATAGCATTAGCAATAGGATGATAAATGTGTTCCTCAAGACAGGCACTGATTCTGAGAATATCTTCCTCACTATAGTCCCCAAAAGGTAACACCTTTTCAACTATAGGATAACTAGTTGTGATTGTTCCAGTCTTATCAAATAAGAAGGTATCAACTTCCAGATATTTCTCCAGAACATCTCCATCCTTAATCACCATTTCACGGTTCAACCCCTCCTTGATAGCTGTTAAATAAGCTACAGGAGTAGAGATTTTCAAAGCGCAAGAGAAATCGACTAATAGGAAAGAAATAGCCTTAGAAAAAGAACCTGTTAATAGGTAAGTCAGCCCAGCCCCCAAGAAATTATATTTGACGACCTTGTCCGCCATTTTGATGAAATAGCGTTGTTTCGTTTTCTTGTTTTCTTCAGATTTCTTCATCAACTCAATCAGTTGTAAAATCCGGCTGTTCATCTGATTATCGGTTACACGAATGCGCAACTCTCCAGTTTCTAATACTGTATTTGCACAAACCAAATCAGACTCTCTTTTTTCAACTGGAAAACTCTCTCCCGTCAAGGAACTTTCGTTGACCATACCTAAACCTGAAACTACTTGTCCATCAAACAGAATTTCATTTCCTTGAGATAAGATCAAGACATCTCCTATTTGAACATCGGAACTCTTGATACTAACAATCGTATCCCCCTGTACTAAGAATACGTCGCTCTCTTTTGCAAGAAGGCTTTGTTCTAAATCTGTTGCCGTTTTTTTCAAGGACCACTGATCTAAATGATTCCCCAAATCAAGCATAAACATGATATTGCTAGCCGTCTTGGATTGGTTCATAAACAAGGACAATAAAATCGCCGAACAGTCCAAGACCTCCATCGTTAGTTCCTTACGCGCTAGTGTTTGATAGGCTTCTCTAATATAGCCAAAAGCCTGATAACATGTCCATATATAGCGAATAGGATACGGCACAAAACTACGAAAAAGTACACGCTTAATCGCTGCACCTGAAACAATAGAATAAGCACTCTCTTCTCTACGAATGGGAAGAGTCATCAACTCAGAAACTTTCCCTTTATCAATTCTTTTTAAAAAGGCTTCTGCATTATCTAATACAGAAAAGCCTTCTTTTATGCGTAGAGTAAAGTGCTGTTGATCCATGTAAAACTGGATAGACTCAATCCCCTTTTCATCTCTCGCCAAGGAACGAAGATAGTCTTGAATATCCAAGGTGAGTGAAAAAGAAGATGATAGTCGGATATGTTGGTATCCTCTATGTAGCACTTTAAAAGACATATTATTCTCCTATAAGGCTATCTAATTGCTCTTCTTTTTTCTCTTGCTCGTACAAATATTTGGCATCTTGCAAGACATCGTCTCCATGTTGCTTCACAACAGAAACAGATGCATCTAGCTCGTCTTTCAATTTGTAAGCCTTAGCCAAAGCTTTAGAATAACCTTTTTTAGCTTCCTTACTTGCCAAGATTTTCAAACCAAGGGTACCAAATGCGACACCACCCAAAAAGAGTGATGATTTTTTCGCAACTTTTGCAACGGTTAATACTTCTTTTAACATACTTATTTCCTCCTTATCATTATTATATAGCAATTTAGATATAAAAGCAATTTCATTTTATAAATTGGAGAATTATACTCAATGAAAATCAAAGAGCAAACTAGGAAACTAGCCGCAGGCTGTACTTGAGTACGGCAAGGCGACGTTGACGTGGTTTGAATTTGATTTTCGAAGAGTATTAGTTTTATTTCTACTGAATCTCCCATCTACTTATTCCTAAAGTTGCTTTCATTTGCCTCTTTTGATACACTTAAACTATGAATACAAATCTCAAACCTAAACTTCAGCGTTTTGCTTCTGCGACTGCCTTTGCCTGTCCTATCTGTCAAGAAAATCTGACTCTGCTAGATACTAGTTTCAAGTGCTACAATCGCCATTCTTTTGACTTGGCGAAATTTGGCTATGTCAATCTGGCACCTCAAATTAAGCAATCGGCCAACTACGATAAGGAAAACTTTCAAAATCGTCAACAAATCCTAGAAGCTGGATTTTATCAAGCTATTCTAGAGGCTGTTTCTGATTTACTTGCAAACTCAAAAAATGCCAAAACCATTTTAGATATCGGTTGTGGCGAAGGTTTCTATTCTCGCAAACTCCAAGAAAGTCATCCTGATAAAACCTTCTATGCCTTTGATATCTCCAAAGATTCTGTCCAAATCGCTGCCAAGAGCGAACCCAACTGGGCAGTCAATTGGTTCGTTGGTGACTTAGCTCGTCTTCCTATAAAAGACGCCAGTATGGATATTTTACTTGATATCTTTTCCCCTGCCAATTACGGAGAATTTCGTCGCGTTTTATCTAAAGACGGTATTTTGATAAAGGTTATTCCAACTGAAAATCACCTCAAGGAAATCCGTCAAAGGGTACAGGACCAGCTGACAAACAAGGACTATTCCAACCAAGATATCAAAAATCATTTCCAAGAACACTTTACCATCCTATCTAGTCAAACTGCCTCTCTGACTAAGACTATTACAGCAGATCAGCTTCAAGCCCTACTCAGCATGACGCCCCTACTCTTTCACATCGACCAGAGCAAGATTGACTGGAGCCAACTGACAGAGATTACTATTGAGGCTGAGATTTTGGTTGGGAAAGTATTCTAAACTAGACTTCCCAAAGGTATAAAACTTACCGAAAATCTCCAATATTACAAAAACGCATAAGAACAGGTACTCAAAACCTTGATCTTATGCGTTTTGTTATGCAAAAATTACTGGAGTTTCTATACACATTAAGTGGAAATCTTTGAAACCAATTCTTTTAATAACCATTGAATACCATATATTACATTTACCCCAAATATGATATAGGCCGTATAAATCAAGTATTTCGATTTCTCCCGTCTCAAAGAATAGATCTTGTACAAGATAAACAAATTTAAAATAATAAATAATAGAGACAAAATCTTCCCTCCAAAATAAATCATAAAAGTAGGCAGTCAAACATAGTTCTAATCTTTATTTTCGATTCGAGATAACAAACTTATCAATAAATAGTAAGTGATATAAGGCGAGTACAGATCCCCAGAAACTACCTCGAAGAGAGATTTCTTGATGATTGAGAGGAAACAAATCATGGTTACCTATATAGAGGCATGTTAAAATAACAAATAGAATCCAAAATAAATCCGTCCATTTATATTTTGAAAAATATTTTTTCCACATAAAAACACCTTCTTTCCTACAATCATATTATAATACTTTATGTAAGCGAATACAATAAATATGAGATAAACAACTGCAAAGAAGCATAAGGTTGAAAGAGAGTGTTAAACCTTCAATACGTCTATGCTTTCTCTTCTTTTTAGACAAGATTGACCCAAATCCACAGCATTTAAAAAAGCGAATTTCAATCGAAACTCGCTTTTTTACAAAATGTATTAGTATGAATTTGTATCTTATACTCAATGAAAATCAAAGAGCAAACTAGGAAGCTAGCCGCAGGCTGTACTTGAGTACGGCAAGGCAACGCTGACGTGGTTTGAATTTGATTTTCGAAGAGTATTAGTTCAAGTGCCAGATATCTTCGTTATACTGAGCGATTGTACGGTCAGATGAGAAGAATCCTGCTTTAGAAATGTTAACGATAACTTTATCCAACCATGCGTCACGGTCTTCGTAGTCAGCCAACATTTGCTCTTTGACTTTGATGTAGTCTTCCAAGTCAAGAAGAGTCATGAACCAGTCTTTGTTGATCAATTCATTGTAAAGACGTTCCAAACGCTCTTTGTTTCCAGCTGCAAGAACTGCATCGCTAACGATGAAGTCAACCAATGGTTTGATAGCTTCACGAGCGTAGAATTCGCTTGATTTGTAAGCTGCTTTTGCGTAAAGGTCAATAACAGTTTCTGAATCTTCACCAAAGATGTAGATGTTTTCGTCACCAACCAACTCAGCGATTTCCACGTTAGCACCATCCATAGTACCAAGAGTCAAAGCTCCGTTCAACATGAATTTCATGTTACCAGTACCTGAAGCTTCTTTAGAAGCAAGTGAGATTTGTTCTGAGATATCACATGCTGGGATAAGGAAGCTTGCTGCAGTAACGTTGTAGTTTTCAACCATAACTACTTGCAAGTGTGGAGCTACTGCTGGATCGTTAGCAATAACTTCTGACATGCAAAGAATCAAGTGGATGATATCTTGAGCGATTGTGTAGGCTGGAGCTGCTTTACCACCAAAGAAGATTGTGATTGGACGAGCAGGAATGTTACCAGCTTTGATGTCAAGGTATTTGTGGATCACGTACAAGGCGTTCATTTGTTGGCGTTTATACTCGTGAAGACGTTTGATTTGGATATCAAAGATAGAGTTTGGATTGATTTCCACACCTTGGTGTTCTTTCAAGTGACGAGCCAATTTACGTTTGTTGTGAGCCTTGATGCTTTCCAATTTTTCTTTGACAGCTGCTTTGTCTTCATAAGACAAAAGTTTTTCAAGTTCATCTGCTTCATGGTGCCAACCTTCTCCAAGAATCTCATCCAAGTAGTGAGACAATCTTGGGTTAGCATGCATAAGCCAACGACGGAAAGTGATACCGTTTGTTTTGTTATTGAATTTTTCTGGGTAAAGGTCGTAGAAGGCTTTCAACTCAGAGTTCTTCAAGATTTCAGTATGAAGTGCCGCTACTCCGTTAACACTGTATCCGTAGTGGATATCCATGTGAGCCATGTGAACACGTCCGCTCTCATCGATAATTTGAACAGCTGGATCTTTGTATTCTGCTTTCACGCGACGGTCCAATTCTTCGATGATTGGTACCAAGTGAGGAACCACTTCTTGCAAGAATTCAAGAGGCCATTTTTCAAGGGCTTCAGCAAGGATTGTGTGGTTAGTGTAGGCAGTCATGCTACGAACGATTGAAATTGCTTCGTCAAGCTCGATACCACGTGCAGTCAAAAGACGGATCAATTCAGGGATAACCATTGATGGGTGAGTGTCGTTGATTTGTACAACAGCGTAGTCAGCAAGGTCATGCAAGTTGCTTCCTTTTTCGATTGCTTCTTCGATGATCAATTGCGCACCGTTTGAAACCATGAAGTATTGTTGGAAGATACGGAGCAATTCACCTTGACGGTCACTATCATCTGGGTAAAGGAAGAGAGTCAAGTTGTGAGCGATGTCTGTTTTATCAAAGTTGATACCGTCTTGGATGATAGAAGAATCAACTGAATCCAAGTCAAACAAACGCAAACGGTTCTTAGTTTCTGTCTTGTAACCAGGTACATCGATATCGTAAAGAGTTGAAGTCAATGTGAAGTGAGCAAATGGTACTTGGTAGCTACGGCTTGAGCGAACCAACCAGTTTTGCTCTGTCAACCATGCATTTGGAATTGTTTCTTGTTGGTTGTTTTTAAGAACTTGTTGGAATAGACCAAAGTGGTAGTTAAGACCAACACCGTCACCGTTCAAACCAAGAGTAGCAATTGAGTCGATAAAGCAGGCAGCCAAACGTCCCAAACCACCATTACCAAGAGATGGTTCCAATTCAACTTCTTCAACTTCAATCAAGTCTTTACCTGCAGCTGCAAGTTCTTTTTTAACATCGTCGTAAAGACCAAGGTTGATCAAGTTGTTTGACAAGAGTTTACCAATCAAGAACTCAGCTGAGATGTAGTAAACTTTTTTCTTACCAGTGTTAACTGGTTTTTTGCTGCTTGCAAGCTTGCTGTAGTTAAGAAGAGCAAGGTAAAGCTCTTCATTGCCACATTCTGCAATGGTTTTATTGTAACGATTTTGTACAAATTCTTGTAGTGATAACATGTTTAAGGTGTCTCCTGATATTGTATTATTTCTTTAAATCTACCAAATTTTCATTGATTCGGCGATAGATTGTTGTCAAGTCAAGCAAGCCTTCCTCGACAGCTGGTGTCAATTGATCTTCAGTCATACGCCAAGACCAGTTTCCACCAAGGGTAGATGGGAAGTTCATACGAGCTGCCTCATCCAATTCTAGCAAATCTTGCATAGTTGCAATTGCCATGAAGCTAACTGATGAAAAGACTGTACGAAGCATAGCATGTGGCACTGTTTCGTATTCTTTACGGTTCGTGTAGCGAGCCATGTATTCACGAGTCGCATCATCGATCTCGTTACGGTACCAACCAAGAACCGTATTGTTATCGTGTGTTCCTGTGTACATAACTGAGTTAGCAGGTGCCAAGTGTGGGCTATCGATGCTTTCGTCTTCTGGGTTGAAAGCAAATTGAAGAATCTTCATTCCTGGGAAGCCAGTACGTTCACGCAATTCGATAACTTCGTCTGTCATGAAACCAAGGTCTTCTGCGATGATGTTTAGCTCACCAAGTTCTTCCTTAACGGCTGCAAAGAGCTTGTAGCCAGGACCTTTGACCCATTCACCAGGTGCTGCTGTATCAGAACCAGCAGGGATTTCCCAGTAAGATTCGAAGCCACGGAAGTGGTCGATACGAACGATGTCGTAGATTTTGAAGCTTTCACGCAAGCGTTCAATCCACCATTTGTAACCATCTTTGTCCATTGCTTCCCAGTCATAGATTGGGTTACCCCAAAGCTGACCAGTTGCAGAGAACTCATCTGGTGGGCATCCTGCGATGCAAGTCGCCTTACCGTTGACATCTGTCTTGAAGAGATGTGGATTTGCCCACATATCGCTTGAATCTTCCGCTACGTAGATTGGCATGTCCCCAACGATTTCGATGTGGTTGTCGTTAGCGTAAGCTTTCAATTTCAACCATTGTTGGAAGAAGAAGTATTGAGTCACACGGTGGTAAACCAACTTGTCTGCCAATTGCTCACGGTAGCTTTCAAGTGCTGAAGCTTTACGAACGCGAGCATCTGCATCTGGCCATTCTGTCCAAGCAAGATTGTCAAAATGCTCTTTAATAGCCATATACTCTGCAAAGAGTTCAAGCCATGATTGGTTGTCTTGAACAAATTTCTCAAAATCTTTAACATCTCCTACTTCCAAGAAACGTTTTACCGCTTTTTCTAAAAGAGGACGACGTGCATAGTAGATTTTCGCATAATCAACTTCAGACGCATCGCTACCAAAGTCAACCCCTTCAAGGTCACTTGCTTGCAACAAACCTTGTTCCACCAAGATATCTAAATCGATAAAATGAGTGTTCCCTGCGAAGGCTGAGAAAGATTGGTAAGGAGAGTCTCCGTAACTAGTTGTTCCTAGTGGAAGGATTTGCCAGTAACGTTGTTTTGTGCGAACCAAAAAATCAACGAAGTCGTAAGCACTTTTACCAAATGATCCGATTCCGTATGCTCCTGGAAGAGAAGAAATGTGCATCAACACACCACTTTGACGTTTTTTCATAATAAGCACCTCATGTGTTTATAGTTAGATATTACATTTTTACGAACGCAAACGTTTGCGCTATGATTAGTATATCTCATTTTCTTGATAAATGCAAGCGGTTTTAAATAACTTTTTTGATTATTTTTTAAAAATTTTTTCTTCTTACTCGTATATATATCCTTTCAGGAAACAAACAAAATAGGAATAAGGGTTTCACTTATCTTACTTAAGCAAAAATAAAGTGAGAATTCTCTCTACTTTCCATTTGTAAATTAGGCAATCGTTTTCTCAACTTTTTTAAATTTGAAACAAAACCGATTTTTAAGATTTTCTACTATTTATATGACGATTAAGCGTTTACCATTTTCTACAATTTTTTTATTTTTTTTATAAAAAACACTTGCAACCGCTTTCTGTTTATGTTATACTAGTCCCATAAAGGAAAACGTTTGCGTTTCCTCATTATAAAATTTGTTATTCTTTAGGAGGAATACACTATGTCATCTAAATTCATAAAGAGCGCTTCTGTGCTTGGAACTGTTACACTTGCTAGCTTGCTTTTGGTAGCTTGTGGAAGCAAACCTGCTGAAAAAGCTGCTGATACTGGTTCATCTGAAGCGAAAGAAATCACTCTTTACGTTGAGGACCAATACAAAGCTTATGCTGAAACAGTTGCTAAAGCTTATAAAGAACAATCAGGAACAACAGTTAACATCAAATCTGGTGACCAACTTGGTGGTCTTGACAAACTTTCTCTAGATAACCAATCTGGTAAAGCTGCTGACGTTATGATGGCACCATACGACCGTGTAGGTAGCCTTGGTACTGACGGACAACTTTCAGAAGTTAAATTGAGCGACGGCGCTAAAACAGATGATAAAACTAAATCTCTTGTAACAGCTGCTGACGGTAAAGTTTACGGTGCTCCTGCCGTTATCGAGTCACTTGTTATGTACTACAACAAAGACTTGGTAAAAGAAGCTCCAAAAACATTTGCTGACTTGGAAAACCTTGCTAAAGATAGCAAATACGCATTCGCTGGAGAAGATGGAAAAACTTCTGCTTTCCTAGCTGACTGGACAAACTTCTACTATGCATACGGACTTCTTGCTGGTAACGGCGCTTACGTATTCGGTCAAAACGGTAAAGACGCTAAAGACATCGGTCTTGCCAACGACGGCGCTATCAAAGGTGTAGAATACGCTAAATCTTGGTATGAAAAATGGCCTAAAGGTATGCAAGATACGGAAGGAGCTGGAAACCTAATCCAAACTCAATTCCAAGAAGGTAAAACAGCTGCTATCATCGATGGACCTTGGAAAGCTCAAGCCTTCAAAGACGCTAAAGTAAACTACGGTGTTGCAACTATCCCAACTCTTCCAAACGGAAAAGACTACGCAGCATTTGGTGGTGGTAAAGCTTGGATCATCCCATCAAGCACTAAGAACCTTGAAGCTGCTCAAAAATTTGTAGACTTCCTTGTTTCAACTGAACAACAAAAAGCCTTCTACGATAAGACTAACGAAATCCCAGCTAACACTGAAGCTCGTTCATACGCTGAAGGTAAAAACGATGAGTTGACAACAGCTGTTATCAAACAGTTCAAGAACGCTCAACCAATGCCAAACATCTCTCAAATGTCAGCAGTTTGGGACCCAGCTAAAACAATGTTGTTTGAAGCTGTAAGCGGTAAGAAAGATGCTAAAACAGCAGCTAACGATGCTGTAACATTGATCAAAGAAACAATCAAACAAAAATTTGGTGAATAAGAAATTTGTTCAAGGGGGGTGGAAATCAAATCCCCCTTTGAATTTATCAACAAAAACACAAATAGTTTAGGTTTTATCTAGAAACCAGTATCCTATGAAAGGAGTTATTATGGAAAAGCAACAACCTAGTAAAGCAGCCCTGCTGTCTATCATTCCTGGGTTAGGACAGATTTACAATAAACAAAAAGCCAAAGGTTTTATCTTCCTTGGTGTAACCATCGTATTCGTCCTTTATTTCCTAGCACTTGCAGCCCCTGAATTGAGCAATCTCATCACTCTTGGTGACAAACCAGGTCGTGATAATTCCCTCTTTATGCTGATTCGTGGTGCCTTCCATTTAATCTTTGTAGTTGTTTATGTACTCTTTTATTTCGCAAATATTAAAGATGCACATACAACTGCTAAGCACATTAACAATGGTATTCCAGTAGCACTTACCTTTAAAGAAATGGTCAAAGGAATCTATGAAAATGGCTTCCCTTACCTCTTGATCATTCCATCTTATATTGCCATGACTTTTGCGATCATCTTCCCAGTTATCGTAACCTTGATGATTGCCTTTACCAACTACGACTTCCAACACTTGCCACCAAACAAATTGTTGGACTGGGTTGGTTTGACGAACTTTACGAACATTTGGAGCTTGAGTACCTTCCGTTCTGCCTTTGGTTCTGTTCTTTCTTGGACTATCATTTGGGCTTTATCTGCCTCAACTTTACAAATCGTAATCGGTATCTTCACAGCTATCATTGCTAACCAACCATTTATCAAAGGAAAACGTATCTTTGGTGTTATTTTCCTTCTTCCTTGGGCTGTTCCAGCCTTCATCACTATCTTGACATTCTCAAATATGTTTAACGATAGTGTCGGAGCCATCAACACTCAAGTCTTGCCGATCTTTGCTAAATTCCTTCCTTTCCTTGATGGGGCTCTTATTCCTTGGAAAACAGACCCAACTTGGACTAAGGTTGCCTTGATTATGATGCAAGGTTGGCTTGGATTCCCATACATCTACGTTTTGACTTTAGGTATCTTACAATCTATTCCTAACGACCTTTACGAAGCAGCTTATATTGACGGTGCCAATGCTTGGCAAAAATTCCGCAACATCACTTTCCCAATGATCTTGGCTGTTGCAGCACCTACTTTGATTAGCCAATACACCTTCAACTTTAACAACTTCTCTATCATGTACCTCTTCAATGGTGGAGGACCTGGTAGTGTCGGAGGTGGAGCTGGTTCAACCGATATCTTGATCTCATGGATTTACCGTTTGACAACAGGTACATCTCCTCAATACTCAATGGCGGCAGCTGTTACCTTGATTATCTCTATCATTGTCATCTCAATCTCTATGATCGCATTCAAGAAACTACACGCATTTGATATGGAGGATGTCTAAGATGAATAACTCAATTAAACTCAAACGTAGACTGACTCAAACCCTTACTTACCTCTACTTAATTGGCCTATCAATCGTGATTATCTATCCACTTTTGATTACTATCATGTCAGCCTTTAAAGCAGGTAACGTCTCAGCCTTTAAACTAGATACTAATATCGACCTCAATTTTGATAACTTTAAAGGCCTCTTCACTGAAACCTTGTACGGTACTTGGTACCTCAATACTTTGATTATCGCCTTGATTACCATGGTTGTTCAAACAAGTATCATCGTACTTGCTGGTTATGCCTACAGCCGTTACAACTTCTTGGCTCGTAAACAAAGTTTGGTCTTCTTCTTGATTATCCAAATGGTGCCAACCATGGCCGCTTTGACAGCCTTCTTCGTTATGGCACTTATGTTGAATGCCCTTAACCACAGCTGGTTCCTCATCTTCCTTTATGTTGGTGGAGGTATCCCGATGAATGCTTGGTTGATGAAAGGTTACTTCGATACAGTGCCAATGTCTCTAGACGAATCCGCAAAACTAGACGGTGCAGGACACTTCCGCCGCTTCTGGCAAATTGTTCTTCCACTTGTTCGCCCAATGGTTGCCGTACAAGCCCTCTGGGCCTTCATGGGACCTTTTGGGGACTACATCCTCTCTAGTTTCTTGCTTCGTGAGAAAGAATACTTTACTGTTGCCGTAGGTCTCCAAACCTTCGTTAACAATGCGAAAAACATGAAGATTGCCTACTTCTCAGCAGGCGCTATCCTCATCGCCCTTCCAATCTGTATTCTCTTCTTCTTCCTACAAAAGAACTTTGTTTCAGGACTTACAAGTGGTGGCGACAAGGGATAAATTATCCCCGCCACCCTTTTTCATTTTATACTCTTCGAAAATCTCTTCAAACCATATCAGCTTTTATCTGCAACCTCAGAGCTGTTCTTTGAGCAGTCTACGGCTAACTTCCTAGTTTGCTCTTTGATTTTCATTGAGTATTAGCGATTGTTACTGTAAGTAATATCCTTACAACAAGCAATTTGTCTCCTAGACTTGAAATAAAGCGCATTTCTCTATATAATAATACTCATATAGAAAACACCTTTTAGAAAGATACAAATGCTTCCATATCCATTTTCCTATTTTTCAAGTATTTGGGGATTTCGTAAGCCCCTGTCCAAACGTTTCGGACTCAACTGGTTTCAACTTCTCTTTACCAGTATCTTCCTTATCAGCTTGTCTATGGTACCCATTGCCATTCAAAACAGCTCTCAGGAGACTTATCCGCTAGAAACCTTTATCGATAATGTCTATGAACCATTGACAGATGAGGTTGTCCAGGATCTCTCTGAGCATGCTGCAATTGTTGATGGTAAATTAACTTATACAGGAACAGCTAGTCAAGCCCCTTCTCTTTTAATCGGTCCAAGTCAAAGCAAGGAATTACCTAAGGACTTGCAACTGCATTTCGATACGAATGAGCTCGTCATCAGCAAGGAAAGTAAGGAACTGACCCGTGTCTCTTACCGAGCGATTCAGACTGAGAGTTTCAAAAACAAAGACAGCTTGACCCAAGCCATTTCTAAAGACTGGTACCAACAAAATCGTGTCTATATCAGTCTCTTCCTAGTTCTCGGTGCAAGCTTCCTCTTTGGTTTGAATTTCTTTATCGTCTCTCTAGGGGCTAGTCTTCTCCTTTATATCACTAAGAAATCCCGCCTCTTTTCATTTAGAACCTTTAAAGAGTGCTACCATTTTATCTTGAACTGTTTAGGATTGCCAACTCTGATTACGCTTATTTTGGGATTATTTGGCCAAAATATGTCAAACCTCATCACTGTACAAAACATTCTTTTTGTCCTTTATCTGGTCACTATCTTTTATAAAACGCATTTCCGTGATCCAGATTACCATAAATAGGAGATTTTTATGCCCGTTACGATTAAAGACGTGGCCAAGGCTGCTGGTGTTTCGCCTTCAACCGTAACCCGTGTTATTCAAAACAAATCAACCATTAGCGACGAAACAAAAAAACGCGTTCGCAAGGCGATGAAGGAGCTCAATTACCACCCCAACCTCAATGCTCGTAGTTTGGTAAGTAGCTATACCCAAGTTATCGGCTTGGTGCTTCCTGACGACTCAGACGCCTTCTATCAAAATCCTTTCTTCCCATCTGTCCTCCGTGGTATCGCCCAAGTCGCCTCTGAAAACCACTACGCCATTCAGATCGCGACAGGTAAAGATGCCAAAGAGCGTCTTAAAGCTATTTCTCAGATGGTCTATGGTAAGCGTGTAGATGGTTTGATTTTCCTCTATGCCCAAGAAGAGGACCCTTTGGTTAAGTTAGTAGCAGACGAGCAATTTCCTTTCCTTATCTTAGGTAAATCTCTATCTCCCTTCATTCCACTTGTCGATAATGACAATGTCCAAGCTGGTTTTGATGCGACAGAGTATTTCATCAAAAAAGGATGCAAGCGAATTGCCTTTATCGGAGGTACTAAGCGACTCTTCGTAACACAAGACCGTCTGACAGGTTACGAGCTAGCTCTAAAACAATACCAACTTCCTCTCGATACTAATCTGACTTACTTTGCTACTGAATTTCTTGAAGATAATGGTTATCGCTTTAGTAGACTTCTCTTCAAACACGATCCAAATATTGACGCTATTATTACCATTGATAGTCTCCTTGCTGCAGGGGTCTGTGATTACATCGCAAAACACCAACTGGATGTCCCTGTCCTCAGCTTCGACTCAGTCAATCCCAAGCTCAACTTGGCAGCCTATGTCGATATCAATAGTTTGGAGCTTGGTCGTGTTTCCTTTGAAACTATTCTCCAGATTATCAACGATGCTAAAAGTAATAAGCAAATTTGTTACCGTCAGTTGATTGCCCACAAAATTATTGAAAAATAAAAACCAGCTCGAGCTGGTTTTTTTGGTCATTAATTATCTGTTTCAACGAACCGTCCCAAAATATGGACATTCTCAGATACAGAGACAAAGGCACCTGGGTCCACCTGTTTCATAATGAGTTTAAATTCATTAAACTCTGCACGTGTAATGACAGTGATTAAAACTGCCTTTCTTTCGTGATTATAAGTTCCTTCTGCATCGTGGATCATGGTTGCTCCGCGGTGCAACTTTTTATGGATTTTTTCAATTACCTTCTCTGGATGATTGGTCACAATCATGGCCTGCATGCGTTTTTGCTTGGTAAAGACCGCATCTGTCACACGGCTAGAGACAAAGATGGTAATCATAGAGTAGAGGGCGTATTTCCAGCCAAAGGTCAAACCTGCTATCAGCATGATAGTCCCATTTACCAAGAAAGAAATACTACCGACATTCTTCCCAGTTTTTTTGCGAATGGTCAGACTGACGATATCCGTCCCACCACTGGAGATATTATTTCGAAGAGCGAAACCAATCCCCAAGCCCATGACAACACCCCCAAAAAGGGCATTGATAATGGGATCCTCCGTCAAGGTCGCCACAGGGACAAACTGGATAAAGAAGGAACTCATGGACACCGTGATAAAGGTAAAGATGGTGAACTTATGGCCAATCTGATACCAAGCTAAGACCATCAAAGGGAAATTAATAGCGTAGAAAGCCAATGAAATCGGAATATGAAAACCAAACCAGTGATTACTCAAAGCAGAGATAATCTGTGCCAGACCTGTCGCACCACTCGAATACACATGTCCTGGTTGGAAAAAGAAATTGACCGCCACTGCTGATAAAAAACCATAGACCAGAGAGGCCGAAATTTTCTCATCATATTTTTCGCGAGAGATGCTTTGTAAGACACGTAAAATTTTTATCTGATGAGCAAAGCGGCGCAGATAATAGCGCCACCGCTTAATTCGTTTTGCTTGTTTCATCTTCTTCTACTTGTAAGCTGAGTTCCTCTAGTTGTTTGAGAGCTACTGTTGAAGGAGCTTGTGTCATTGGGTCACTTGCCTTATTGTTTTTAGGGAAAGCAATGACTTCACGAATATTTTCTTCCCCTGCTAAGAGCATGACAAATCGGTCAAGCCCAATAGCCAAACCACCGTGTGGTGGGAAACCATAGTCCATAGCTTCAAGAAGGAAACCAAACTGGTCATTTGCTTCTTCAGCTGAGAAACCAAGAGCCTTGAACATGCGTTCTTGAAGGTCTTTTTGATTGATACGAAGGCTACCACCACCAAGCTCATAACCGTTCAAGACGATATCGTAAGCAATGGCACGAACCTTAGCCAAATCACCTTCTAATTCGTGAGCAGTCTCTTCCTGTGGAAGGGTAAACGGATGGTGGGCGCTCATGTAGCGACCTTCTTCTTCAGACCATTCAAACATTGGCCAGTCAACTACCCAAAGGAAGTTGAATTTATCGTTATCAATCAAGCCAAGCTCCTTGGCAATACGGCCACGAAGGGCACCAAGGGTTGCATTGGCTACCTCAAGCGTATCTGCCACAAAGAGAACCAAGTCCTTATCTTCAAGAGCAAGTGCTGTTGTCAATTCTGCTTGGATGCTAGTCAAGAACTTAGCAACTGGTCCGTTTAATTCTCCATCAACAACCTTGACCCAAGCAAGACCTTTGGCACCATATTGTTTGGCTACTTCAGTCATCTTGTCGATGTCTTTACGTGAATAGTTGTCCGCAGCGCCTTTGACCACAATGGCTTTTACAGCAGGTGCTTCTGAAAAGACTTTAAAGTCTACACCTTTGACCACTGCTGTCAAATCCTGAAGCAACATGTCAAAACGCGTATCAGGTTTATCAGAACCGTAAAGAGCCATAGCGTCATCGTATTTCATACGAGGGAATGGAAGCGTCACTTCGATGCCTTTTGTTTCCTTCATCACGCGCGCAATCAAGCCTTCTGTGATATCTTGGATTTCTTGCTCAGTAAGGAAAGACGTTTCCAAGTCGACCTGAGTGAACTCAGGCTGGCGGTCACCACGCAAGTCCTCATCACGGAAACATTTGACAATTTGGTAATAACGATCAAAACCAGCATTCATCAAGAGCTGCTTAGTGATTTGTGGACTTTGAGGAAGCGCGTAAAAATGCCCTTTATTGACACGAGATGGTACCAAATAGTCACGCGCCCCTTCAGGCGTTGACTTAGAAAGGAATGGTGTCTCCACGTCGATAAACTCCAACTCATCCAAGTAGTTGCGGATAGAGTGGGTCACCTTGGCACGAAGTTTAAGATTTTCCAACATTTCTGGACGACGAAGGTCAAGGTAACGGTAACGCAAACGCGTATCGTCATTGGCCTCAATGCCATCCTTAATCTCAAATGGGGTTGTCTTAGCTGTATTAAGCACTGTCAAAGCTGTCACATTCAACTCAACTGCACCAGTTGGCAACTTATCATTAGCTTGCTCACGCGCAGCGACCTGTCCAGTCACCTCGATAACAAATTCACTACGAAGGCTTTCAGCTGTTGCCATAACCTCTGCAGATACTTTTTCAGGGTTGATAACCAACTGCATGATTCCTTCACGGTCACGAAGGTCGATAAAGATCAAACCACCAAGGTCACGACGACGGCCTACCCATCCTTTCAAGGTAATTTCTTGTCCGATGTGTTCCTCACGAACACGACCAGCATACATACTACGTTTCATTGTTTCTCTCCTCTTTTATTCTGTTACTATTTTACCATAAAAGCGCAGGCTCTTCATGAAAATCATCAGAAAAGTTTTCCAGTCTTTAAAAATCAGGTAAAGTCCCTAAAAATTAGCCCCAATACAAAAATCCGATGAACTTCATCGGACTCTTTTATTTTGAATCGTTGCCTGCTTTACGCTTTTCAGCGATTTCAGCTGCCTTTCGAGGCAAGACGATTTCCGTCGTATAAGCTGTCCCAAAACGCCAGATACCAGCAATAGGGGCAAAGACTACTGCGAGATGGCTGTAGAAGAAATCGCCCTTGAAGGCATAAGCTAGTCCCCCAATGATGAAAAATAGAACTACTGCTTGAATCACTGCTAATAAAATTACTCGTTTCATATGACCTCCTGACTCTATTATAGCATGAGAATCATCAAAAAGCTGACTAAATTATTCAAAGCATGTAGAGAAATACTGTAGACCAGACCTTTTCTGCTAATATAAGCCAAGCCCAAGCTAAAACCAAGACTAGCATAAACTAAAAACTGTTGCAAAGTTCCTGGAGAATGAATCAAAGCAAACAGAACACTCGATACCAGAAGGAAAAGCAGAGTTTGTTTGCTATTGTCCTGCTTAGGAAAGAGATAGCGTGCTAACATCCCTCTAAAGATGAATTCTTCCGTCAAAGGAGCAAAAATAACGACCGCAAAGAATGAGAAAAGTGGTTGAGACAAGGTCAAGTCTATCGCTATTTGCTGATTTACTGAAGGATCATTTGGCAAGAAAAACTGGATAACCAGAGATAAGAACCAAACCAAGGCAGGAAGCCAAATAAATCGGTTGAAGCCACTCTTCTCAATACGAACAGGACCTTTCTGATACCATTTGTAAATACCGTACACATAAACTCCAGCCAAGGCCACATAGAGCAAGGTCACAGCATAGGGTGAAGCGCCTAAGGCAAGCGACGTAGTCGCGAGTACCTGAATGAAGCCATAGATGAATAAAAAGGATAGAATGGCTAGAAGAAACCAGCCAAGGTTTTTAAGTAGTTTCATAAAGTTCTCCTATTTGAAATAACGTTTTACCATAGGTAACTGCATCACATTGATATAAACATGGATTGCTCCTACAAGCAAGAAAGCTAGTAACTGAATCTCTCCTGTCAAGAAAGAAATGATAAAAAGAAAAATATATAAGGCTGGTAAGACATACTGATTTAATTGGAATAAAATCCGAAAACTCTGTTCCAAATTAGCCTTGCGCTCCCCTTCATCGTAAGAATCGAAATGCTCTAAGATATCCTTTGGTGTAGAGAAAAATGCCAAATCAAGCTGACGAACAATCGCAATTGTTTTAAAAAGATATTTTTGGCTGTGTGAATACAGCACTAATTCCAAAAAGGAAAGGGAAAATGTTATACGACTTACATCGAGTACAATTACTTCGCTTCCTGAAATGAAGAGAGCCAATACAATCGCTACGCCTGTAATATTAAAAGTAATGTTTCCAAACTCAAGATTCCGATACATTTGCACATAATAGGTTTCATTCAGATCATCATCCATTTCCTCTTGGTACAAGGAATGAAATTTTCTGCTTTTCTTTGAGAAATTGAAAGTCAAAAGAATGCTAATGAAACCTAACAGTAAACAAATAGCTGATATCCATGGTATCACGGTTTTGACATCTAAAATAATACCGTGGGATTCGGCACCAGCCTTAAACATCCCTAGAAAACCGCCCAAGAAACCTCCCAAGACAACAGACATTAAAAATAATAATAATCCACGTTTCTTTTTCATATTCATTCTCCTTATTTACTTGCTAGATTTTTGGATTTCTTTTCAATCCAGTCGATTACTGGTATGAGGGCAAAATAGGCCCAAATAAATTGGTCACTCTGATAGGGACTAAACCAACCTAAGTCTATCCCAATCAATAGAAATATGCTGACTAATAGAGCTGCGACAACTACATAATAAACCACTTTATACTTGTTCATCACTCGTCCTCCTCCAAGCGAAATACCGATTCGACTGTTTCGTTGAAAATCTGAGATATTTTCAAGGCAATCACAACGGACGGGGTGTATTCGTCCCGTTCTAATAGGCTGATAGTCTGTCTGGAAACCTCTGCTAGCTTGGCTAGTTCGGTTTGATTGAGGCCATCGCGAGCCCGAAGCTCTTTTAGACGATTTTTTAGTTGCATGTTACACACCTACTCTCCGTCAAATTCAACGGCTTGGATATCCTCAATACGTTGCAACTTGAATTTTTCTTTTCCTTTTTTATTAACACGACGTAGCTTGACCCATTCCTCATCAACATCCACAACTTCCCAGTTATCTGTTCCAAAAACTTGTCCAACGATTGTCGGTGTTTTCCCAATCAATTCTTTTAAAATTCTTGACATTTCTTTATTTCCTTTCTGTTTTTGCTCAATTCTTTTGATTTTATTCTCTAGTTTCTTGACCTTTTGGGAATGGTAGATATAATACATAATCACAAGAGGTACAAATCCTAATGCCCACATAATCGTTCCTTTCTCCTTTTCTCTTAACTTGCTTATATTGTAACACATCTTTTTCTTTTTGACAAGCATATTTGTCAAAAAGTTTATGATTTTTGTCATTTTGCAAAAGAAAAAGGTCAGAGTAGTTCTCTGACCAGTCTTTCTGTTATTAAAATCCTAGTTTTTCAAAGATTTCTGAGAAGTTTTGGCTGATTGCTTCAAGTGACACTTGCAATTCTTCTCGGGTTTGATTGTTCTTGACCGTCACTTGTCCGCTTTCGACTTCACTCTCTCCTAGTGTGATGAGGGTCTTAGCAGCAAAGACATCGGCTGACTTGAACTGAGCTTTGAGTTTACGGTTGAGGTAATCACGCTCTGCTTTAAATCCTTGTTGACGAAGAGCCTGTACCAATTCCAAAGCCTTGACATTTGCTCCTTGACCCAAGACTGCGATATAGATATCTAGGGCGTTTTCGATAGGGAGAGACACACCTTGCTTTTCAAGAATGAGAAGCAGGCGCTCCACACCAAGTCCAAAACCAAAGCCAGCAGTTTCAGGGCCTCCAAAGTAAGAAACCAAACCATCGTAACGACCACCCGCACAGACTGTCAGGTCATTGCCCTCAATCTCAGTGATAAACTCGAAAATGGTGTGGTTGTAGTAGTCCAAACCACGCACCATATTGGTATCGATGATATAGTCTACTCCAAGATTTTCCAACATCTGACGGACAGCATCAAAGTGTGCTTGGCTTTCTTCATCAAGGAAGTCCAAGATAGAAGGCGCATTCTCTACTGCCACCTTGTCTTCTTTTTCCTTAGAGTCCAAGACACGAAGAGGATTTTCCTCCAAGCGGCGCTGGCTATCCTTAGACAAGGTCTCCTTGAGCGGTGTCAAATAGTCAATCAAGGCTTGACGGTAGGCCGCACGGCTCTCAGGATTTCCAAGAGTGTTAAGGTGCAATTTGACACCTTGGATGCCGATTTCTTTCAAGAAATGGGCTGCCATCGCGATTGTTTCCACATCGGTAGCTGGATTGCTAGAGCCAAAACACTCAACCCCAATCTGGTGGAATTGGCGCAAACGCCCTGCCTGTGGACGCTCATAGCGGAACATAGGGCCCATGTAGTAGAACTTACTTGGCTTTTGTACTTCTGGGGCGAAGAGTTTATTTTCCACGTAGGAACGGACAACGGGCGCAGTTCCTTCTGGGCGGAGTGTAATATGGCGGTTACCCTTGTCATAGAAATCGTACATTTCCTTGGTCACGATATCGGTCGTATCTCCGACAGAGCGACTGATGACCTCGTAATGCTCAAAAATAGGCGTACGCACTTCTGCATAGTTATAGCGCTTGAAAATCTCACGGGCAAAGCCCTCAACGTACTGCCATTTGGCAGATTCAGCAGGTAAAATATCCTGCGTTCCTTTTGGTTTTTGTAATTTCATAGGGAATCCTCTTTAAACTTAATAGTCTTATTTTACCATAAATAAAGGGATTAAAACAGTGAGAAAAAAATTAGGATTTAGATATCATTTTTAAGATTAATAACTGTCAAAAGAATAGCTAGCAAGGAAAGACCAACAAATAGCATCCAAGTCAACTGTATATTCCATACGGCTACAAGTGAAAAACAGGCTGTTCCCACAGGTATGGATAAGGTAAACAAGAGACCTAAAAAATTACTGGTACGAGCTAGAACATCTGGAGCTAGATTTTTCATGAGCAGGGCACTAATCTTTGGTGAAACTTTACCAGACACATACAGAGTTAAAAAGAGAAATAGCAAACCAAGCACGACTTGATTGAATACGTTAGCCAGACCAATTAGACTGAGTCCTACGGTCGCCCACATCATCAATCTAGGCAAGGACTGCTTCCCAAAATAATCATTGCCCGTAAGGCTACTGATGATGACTGCTACTAAAGAACAGACTTGACTGATAAATAGTGCCTCTGTGTAAGAAAAGTCCAAAAGAGAATGGCTCAAAAAGAAGATATTGTAGATGCCTCCTAAGGAACCACCCAAGGCATTGATAAGTAAGACAGCAAAGATCATGAATCCAAAGTTTTTCTGTCCACCTTTAAGAAAAACGAGGCGTAAATTTCGATAAATTGTTAGGAACTGGTCTTTGATAGAAAGCTTCTCATTTTTTAGGTTTTCACCATCAGCAGATGACATTGACAGGCTCAATTTGCTTTTTCCTAAAAAGAGAATAGAGGCTGATACGAGGAAAAAGCAGGCATTGATTCCCGCAACGAGAGAAAAATTGTTGACCGATAGACCTAAGAGCCAAACTCCAAAAGCTTGACCACCAATAGCTGAAATATAGGTGATGAACTGGGAAAAAGAATAAGCTTCCATCAAATCCTCTTCAGCTACTTTTTCCTTAATGAGAGGCATGCGCAAGCCACCTGCAAAATCACTGATGACATCACTAATGACATTGATTAAACACAGGCTAGAAAAGGCAAAGAGACTAGCTTGCTGAACAACTAAAGCTGCTAGAAAAAATAAAATCGCCTGAAACAAACCACTATAGACCATCCATTTGACCTTGGCCCTCGTATAATCTGCCCGAATCCCTACAAAAACTGTAAAGAAAGTCGGAAGAATCATGACAATATTCGCCATAGCAACAGCAAAGGAGGCTTGTGGCAAGGTCGATGCATAGACGATAAATACCAGATTGAAAATTGAAGCACCAAAAGCATTGAAGAATCGTGACAAAGTCAAGAGTCGATAAGCTTGATTTCTAAACAATAGTTTCATAGGTAATCTCCCTTCTTGTTAGAAGTTTTATGTGAAGTATGACTATAGTATAGCACTTGGAAATTCTAGAGGAAAAACTTTTGAATATATGCAACAAACAAAATGAGCAAAAAGAAACGATAGAATCTCTCCAGTGACATGAGAGAGCTCAACAATTCTATCACTTAAAATTTCAAATAATTTTCTTAGTTTGCAGATATTCAACAATCGGTCGTTTTTCTATAGTATTCGGCAGATTTATTACAGCCGAGCATCTCAAAAATACGGACAGCATTCTCCATCTTTTTCTGGCCTTCCTTGACTCTACCTTGCTTGCTATCAAGGAGACCTTCCGCCCACAAATAGACAGTTCGGAAATAGGTTTCATTTTCATTGTAGAAATGCTCTTTGATGACACGTTTAAAATAAGAGGCATTGGTAAATTCTTCACACTCAATGCTGGCTAAAAAGCCATTCAATAGTATAGTGTGAAAAAGGTTTCGATTACCAGACATTTCAATTAGAAAATCAGATTTACGTACCATTTCTCTAACATACCTAGTGAAAAGAGAAACAGATAGAAATGGTGAACTGACTGAAAATAAATTGAGTTCATAGATTCCCCAGATCTCGGTAGAAAACAAATAATCATGAAGGACTTTCCCTTCCTCTGCTGTTAACTCTACCGTATCATCCATGCTCTTCATATAAGACTTGATCATAATGGCATTTAGAATATGTTTCTGTTTGTTTTGAGAATGGGCATGCTTTTGATACTCCCTGCGATACAAGTCCTCAAGCGGAGCTATATTCTTTGGATCCAAGACATCTATGATTTCTTTTCTCAACTCAGAATCTGTATCATAGTGAAAACTTCTCGCCAGAAAAAGGATTTCCTCCACACTGGCAGATATATTTTCCAAGGCAAATAGAAACTTTTCTACCGAAAGTTCACTCTGACCTGTTTCAAAGCGGGACAACATAGACGGCGAAAATTGTCCCCCAGTTGCTTGTCTCAGCGAGATATTTCTTGACTCTCGTAATTGTCTAAAGACTTTTCCAATCTGCTCCATAGGCTTCCCCTTGATTCAGTGTTTTCTTTATATTATCATATTTTTTCAGAAAATTCATCAAAAACTTGCCAAATTGTCAGAATTATGAGAAAATAGAGGATATTTATCACGTGGAGGGACTGTAATGAGAGAGGATATCAAAATCAATGACCGCGCTTTGGCCTTACAAGACCAAATTATCGAAAAACTAGAGAAGATTTTTGACACAGATGTGGAATTGGATGTTTACAATCTAGGGTTGATTTATGAAATCAATCTGGACGAAACAGGCCTCTGCAAGATTGTCATGACCTTCACCGATACTGCCTGCGATTGCGCCGAAAGCCTGCCTATCGAAATCGTGGCAGGTCTCAAACAAATCGAGGGGATTGAAGATGTCAAGGTTGAAGTTACCTGGTCGCCTGCCTGGAAGATTACACGAATCAGTCGCTACGGCCGCATTGCCCTTGGACTGCCACCTCGTTAAGCAGGCAAATCACTTTTGAAGATGAAAAAAAGCAAGCCGAAGATGGCTTGCTTTTTGAGTTTATTTTTTACCTGACTTGTCCATATTCCAGAAGTCTGTCACGGCTCCGCGTGAAGCAGATGATACGATGTGGGCATATTTACCGAGGACACCACGACTGTAAAGTGGTGGCAAGGTTGTTTCTGCCTTGCGTTTTTCAAGTTCTTCTTCGGATACGGCCATAGAAATTTCTTTAGTATCTTGGTCAACCGTAACGATATCGCCTGTACGAAGGTAGGCAATCGGTCCACCATCCTGAGCTTCAGGAGCAATATGTCCGACAACAAGACCATAAGTACCACCAGAGAAACGGCCATCCGTCAAGAGGGCAACCTTGTCTCCTTGACCTTTACCAACGATCATTGAAGAAAGTGACAGCATCTCAGGCATACCAGGACCACCCTTAGGCCCAACGAAACGAACAACGACTACATCGCCATCAACGATTTCATCTGTCAGAACAGCCTGAATAGCATCTTCTTCTGAGTCAAAGACCTTAGCTGGCCCAACGTGACGACGTACTTTAACACCTGATACTTTAGCAACCGCACCATCAGGGGCAAGGTTCCCGTTCAAGATGATAAGCGGACCGTCTGCACGTTTTGGATTTTCAAGTGGCATAATGACTTTTTGACCTGGTGTGAGGTCTGCAAAGTCAGCCAAATTCTCAGCAACTGTCTTACCAGTACATGTGATGCGGTCTCCATGAAGGAAGCCATTCGCCAAGAGATATTTCATAACCGCAGGGACACCACCGACTTCGTAGAGATCTTGGAAGACATACTGACCAGAAGGTTTCAAGTCGGCCAAGTGAGGCACACGTTCTTGGATCGTATTGAAGTCCTCAAGTGACAAGTCAACATTTGCGGCATGGGCAATGGCAAGCAAGTGAAGAGTGGCATTTGTAGAACCACCAAGAGCCATAGTTACAGTGATAGCATCTTCAAAGGCTTCACGAGTCAAGATGTCTGATGGTTTGAGACCAAGCTCCAGCATCTTAACAACAGCTCGTCCTGCCGCTTCGATATCTTCTTTCTTATCAGCTGATTCAGCTGGGTGAGAGGATGAACCTGGCAAACTCATACCGAGAACTTCAATAGCAGTCGCCATGGTATTAGCAGTGTACATACCACCACAGCCACCAGGGCCAGGGCAGGCATTACATTCGAGACGCTTCACATCCTCAGCTGTCATATCACCATGGTTCCATTTTCCGATACCCTCAAAAACAGAAACCAAGTCGATGTCTTTGCCATCAAGATTTCCCGGTGCAATGGTTCCACCATAGGCGAAAATAGCTGGGATATCCATATTGGCAATGGCAATCATAGAACCAGGCATGTTCTTGTCACAGCCACCGATAGCGACAAAGGCATCCACGTTGTGACCACCCATAGCTGCCTCGATAGAGTCCGCGATGATATCACGAGATGTCAAAGAGAAACGCATACCAGGCGTTCCCATGGCAATTCCGTCCGCTACCGTGATAGTCCCAAACTGCACAGGCCAAGCACCTGCAGATTTGACACCTTCTTTGGCTAATTTCCCAAAATCATGCAAGTGAATGTTACATGGTGTATTTTCCGCCCAAGTCGAAATCACTCCCACAATCGGTGTTTCAAAGTCCTTATCTGTCATACCAGTCGCACGAAGCATGGCACGGTTTGGTGATTTTACCATGCTGTCATAAATGCTACTGCGGTGACGTTTATCTAATTCAGTCATTTGTTCCCTCCCATTTCAGTTTTTACTATTATAGCACATTTTAAAAGCAATGAACAGAAGAAAATTCTTGAATTTTCAGAAAATTTCGATTAATTTGGTTAAATGGCTTCTATTTTTTTCATCTTTTTTTGTCAAGTAACTTTACTTTACAAAAAAAATGTGTTATTCTAATATGGTTGATGAAAATCAGTAGATTGAATCGAATATAAATACCTAAAGGAGAAATCAAAATGGCAGTACCTGCACGTCGCACTTCAAAAGCGAAGAAAAACAAACGTCGTACACACTACAAAGTAACAGCTCCATCTGTAAACTTTGACGAAACTACTGGAGATTACTCACGTTCTCACCGTGTATCACTTAAAGGATACTACAAAGGACGTAAAATCGCTAAAGCTGCATCAGCTGAATAATAGAAGGGAGATACCATGCGCGTAAATATTACACTTGAACACAAAGAATCTGGTGAACGCTTGTACCTTACTTCTAAAAACAAACGTAACACTCCAGACCGTCTTCAATTGAAGAAATACTCACCAAAACTTCGCAAACACGTTGTGTTTACAGAGGTTAAATAGAGATTCACTACACGTCAGCAGGCGTGAGAATCCCTGATTTTAAGCGATTCTTGAGATTTCAAATTTCAATGTATTGCAATACAAATCAGCCGAATCTCTACATTTTTCTCTACATTTTCAGATAAATAAAAAGAGATTACGGATATAAGAGAAGAGCTACTTCACAGATGAGTAGCTCTTCTTTTTTTATTCTTTCACTTCAATTATTCATGAAAATAGTAAAATCTTTTGAATGAATAATTGAAGTCCAAAATGCAGGCATTAATCAGCCTGCATTTTCTATCTAGCATTTATAGAGTAGATATAAGCTATATAACAAGCAAAAT
The DNA here is from genome assembly GCA_032480835.1 of Streptococcus mitis. GTDB lineage: Bacteria > Bacillota > Bacilli > Lactobacillales > Streptococcaceae > Streptococcus > Streptococcus mitis_DK. The sequence goes on along the minus strand of JAWETZ010000010.1, from coordinate 15,927 downwards.
CTCCTATTTGCTTTCTGTTATCCTCTATAGCATCAAACCATGAAACGTCCACACCTTCTTGCCCTAGATAACGACTAAGAAGCTTTAGACAATATATTACTCGCTCATGCTTTGCTGTTCTACCTTCATCTTTTTGTTGACGCTCTTCACGTTCCCAAAGCAACCACTGGCTACGAATATGAGCATAGCTTATACTAGCTTGCAAAAACTCAGACCATACTTCTAAAATTTCCTCATCGTTACCAATATTGTTTAGAATTGTCTGATGAATGTTTTGACATTCTTCAAAAGTTAGAGCATCTTTAGCACTTAAAAATGTTGAATAATTTATATTTCTCATTTAATACCTCGTGTGTGTGCTCAATAAACTTACTTAAAAACTAGAGCTATGATTTCTAATTAGTTCTTCTAAAAATTCAGGCTCTTCATCAATCATCTCTAAATAACCATACATCAGATTAGCTTGATTATCCACATTTTTCACACGATTAAAATCTATGGTAAAAGTGTCTTTATTTATATATTGTTTTATTCTATCATTACTAGCCAAACTCACCGCAGAATTCTCTGGCCAACCTTTAATAACTAAGCTTTCTGTATCATAGTAATCTATTATAAATGTTCCATAATCAGAAAAACTAGCATGCATATACTCAAGATATTCCTTTAATTTGTATCTTTCCTTTAAATAGAAATCTTTAAATTCTATCCCTATTCTATTTGCTTCTTCTTTATAAATCTCTTCTAGTTTTGTCATAAAGGAATAATAAACTAATTTCGGTACGTTTTTAAACGAAGTGGTTCGGTACATTGGAATCAAATTATATTTAGAAAATTCTTCCAATATCTCTACTGCTCGTATTATATCCGATGAATGATTCTCAACAACAACTTTACCGTCAAATAACTTATACTGGTAACCATAACCGTCTAACATATCTAATAGATTTTTAATCTTATCTTCTACTGCCATTACTTCTCCTTTTTAAAATAAACTATCCAGCATGACACTAGATAGTTCTATATAATTACTTAGTCTCTTTCCGCTTAGTAAAGAACCCTGCCAAGCCAATCATTGCTAATAATCCGTAGCCAACTGTAACAATTGAATTTGCTACCCTAGGATTTTCTCCTGTACTTGGTAACGCAAGTTGTTCTGCTGGTTTATCTGCCGGCTTATCCGCTGGTTTATCCGCTGGTTTATCCGCTGGCTTATTCGCTAGCTTATCCGCTGGTTTATCTGCCGGCTTATCCGCTGGCTTATTCGCTAGCTTATCCGCTGGTTTATCTGCTGGCTTATCCGCTGGCTTATTCGCTAGCTTATCCGCTGGTTTATCTGCTGGCTTATCCGCTGGCTTATTCGCTGGCTTATCTGCTGGCTTGTCAATGATAGCACTTGGATCCAACTCTGGTAATTCATCCACTGTTGGAGCAACTTTTGGTGTTGCACCAATACCATCAGGATTTTGTTTTGTATTCAAATCACTTGGGATGTCAGCTGTGATATCCAATTCTGGCAATTCATCTACTGTTGGAGCTACTTTTGGTGTCGCACCAATACCGTCAGGATTTTGTTTTGTATTCAAATCACTAGGGATGTCAGCTGTGATATCCAATTCTGGCAATTCATCCACTGTTGGAGCTACTTTTGGTGTTGCTGAAATGACACGGTTACCATCCGTATATACATTCAGCATCTTATCGATTGAAAAGATATCTGATTTGTATTTGTGGTCAGCTTGTGCTTGTGTCAAACGAGCTTTGGCATCCGCTAAGTCTTGCTCTGCAACTGTGATGCGTTGTTCCACGTTTGCTCTATCTGCTTCTGCCTGTGTTAAACTTGCACTCAATTGTGGTAATTGCGCGTGGACACGCATAGCATTATCACGTTTGCTTGTTGCCGCATCAATTTCACTTTGAATTGTGTTGATACGTACAGTTACATCATTTACACGTTCTGTTGCCTTATCCAACTCTTTTTGTTTTTGGATAACAGCATTTGCCTTATCTTGAGCTGTCGCTGTAAGTGTAGCTAAATCAGATTTTGCTTGATTTAGAGCTGTTGTCGCATTCGTACGTGCTGTAGCAATATCATTCAATTGCGCGTTTAAAGCATCCAACTCTTGAGTCAAATCAGCTTTCTTCGCAACTAATACGTCACGTTCGCGTTCTTGTGTAGCTTTTTGAGCTTTCAAAGCGTCCAACTCTGCTTGCATTTTTGGTCTGTCATCGATGATTTGACGTTTAACAAACACATAATGAGTGTCTGCGATAAACTTCATCTTTTTACCATAGAATGTTGGGTTCATTGGGTCATCTTGTTTGAAGTTATTACTGTGGTCCAAATAATCCTTCTCATCTTGGCTTTGGTTTAGGGAATAGAACATTTGGTCATCTTCATTCCATTCATAGGTTGAACCTTTGTGCGCACTAGCATTGAATGAACCGAAATAAGTTGTTTTGTCTTTTCCGTCAATGGTTGAAATGGCAACACCCATTTTGCTACCTGTTGGTGTCAATAGGTTTTCTCGGTGTCCATAATCTAAACCTCGCACGTTATTATAGTCGGAATACCAACCTAACAACATTTCATAGGCTAAGGTTTCATTTGTTACAATATGGTCAAATGTTAAATATTCACCGTCGCGACCGATAATTTGTTCTGATGCTCCGCCGAAAATGTTTTCGACGTTCTGGTCTGGTTGCACCCCTTTGATATAGCCTGGTTTGTCTGTTAAACTGGTACGGTGTGACAATACGCCTGTTTTCTGCATTTCATCAGCACGTTTTTGCGCGTATGCAAGGTACTCATCGTCAACCACCATATCACCCTTCAAATTGTTATTAACACGTAGTTGATTAAGCAATTTGACAAAGGCGTCTGAAATACCTTTGTTATCTACCTTGTAACGGTATGTTGGGCGTTCTTTGTATTTACGAGTTGTCCAATCATATGGCGCTTTCTTATAGGCTGCTAAAGCATCTGCGAAATCAACCATATCTTTAGTTGCGTCAATTTCTTTGATGTCAACACCTTGGAAGTTAACCGGTTCCATTTGGTTGTTACGGAAGAATCCATGGTTATACTCATAATCATTAAGGTTATCATGAGCTGTATGATTACGTTCATCAGGGTTTAAATCTGTCGAAATAACTTTAACTCTATAGTTATCGATTTCCCCTTGTTTAGCAGCAATTTTAGTGTCTGTAGCTGTGATTTGTGCACCTTTAGCGTTCAAATCATTATCAACGTTTGAAATTTTATCAGTTGTGTTTGTGATATTTTTACGCACGTTAGCATCTGTGATTGCATCAAGGTCTGCTTGTTTCGTATCAACATCAGCTTTCTTAGCGTCACGGGCGTTATCGGCTTCTGTTTTTGCAGTATTAGCATTGTCTAGTGCTGTATGCGCATCACGTTCACCATCTTTAGCGGCATTCAAATCATTTGTTGCGTTTGTCTTGTCTGCTGTTTTGCTAGTGATAATATCGTTTTGTGCGTCGATAATTTTGTTTGCGTTATTAGCAGTGTCGATGTCTTTATTGATTGAGTCAATTTTGCCATCAGCTTTTACTTTATCAGCTTTTGCTTGATCGACTGTGCCCTGTTTTGCGTTGACATCAGCTTGGGCGCTGTTCACATTAGCTTTTGCCGTGTTCACGTCTTGTTCTGTAACATGAACAGGAGTCGTCTTCACCGTAGGCTTGGGTTGACCAGAATCAACCTCTTCTGCTTGGACAGTTGTATTTGCAACACCAGTCCCAACAAGAATAGTTGTTAAGCCAGCGCTTAATAAAATATCTTTTTTATTCATATTGTCTCCTTTATAAAAGTCGTTAACAAAACCAAGAAGCAAGCGCTTCCTCATTCGATTTATAGACTCATTTAAAATATTCCTACTATATTATACCCCCCCCCCCGAAATGCTTTTGTCAAGCCATTTCCGAGGATTTTATAATTTATTTTTCCCGAACTTTACTATAAATTATAAGTTGAAGAAACTCTCATTTTTTCTTTTAGAAAACAAAAAAACAGCCAAGAAAAGCTCAGCTGTTTACATTTTTAATAATGCATAAATTTTTATGCACTGCCCCATTCTAGTTAGTTTCGGGTACCCGAAACTAACTTATCTCAACGGGGCTACGCCCCGACTCCCCTTTTTCTTTATGAAAAAAATTTTTTTCTTATCTCTTGCCCATCTCTTATCTTGTTTCCCTAAAGGGAGTATAACCTAAAAATTAACACTCTGTCAAGTGTTTTTATGTTACATTTTTGTTAATTTTTGATGACATAAAATCACTTGACCTTAACTCCCTTTAGCCACGCGTGGCATTTAAAAAAAAAAAAAAAAAAATATATATATAAGAGATGGGCACTATGAGATAAATCAACATATAGTTGTTAAATACAACTATTACTCCTGTAGAATAAAAATTATTCTCCTCCTTAATAAGAAAGGTCAAAAATATGGCATTCACAGTCAAATCATCAAGCTATTATAGCTCAGAAAATGCTGAGAAACTTCTTGGAAATGAATCAACTTATATTGTAGGACTGCAAATAGAAACACAGTATGAATATAAAGACGATAAACGGACAGATAAAGTTATTGGTTATCAGATTTGGATTGCTACGGATACTCATAATCCTTTTAAAGTGAAGTTCCTTCCGGATGACAAACCAGATTTATCTGAATTTAACATTGGTGAGAAAATATCATTTGATAAATTAGAAGCAATTCAGATTAAATCAAATGCGTATTTCCGTGCCACAGGCATTCACAAAGCTTAGGGGGTAGTTTATGACTATCCCTATTAAAATGCCTATGTCTGAAAATGAATTAGCTAAATTCATTACAAGTAATCTCAACAATACACTAGATATCAACGGAGAAACGAGCTTTACAAACTCTTTCTCCATTTCTTTAGAGGCAGAAGATAAGGGAATGTTTTTCATTCCCAATCTTCCTGTTTCCTATGTTTTAGATAAAAGCCTGTATTTTAAGATAGCAGATATCTGTTCTGGCATCCTTTACCCGTATAAAACGCTTATGTTACAAAGTAATGCAATTTTCATCCCATACAAGACAGGTGACCCTAATCTTGCTAGAGGTTTTTTCTTCCCTTGGGTAAATGGTATTCCAACTCGACTAACTATTCCTAATATCCAACATTTTATAAATCAAGAAGTTAGTGAGATTAGGATTCCGCTCATGTCAAACCAAGTTAGTATCAATCTAAATGATGTTGTTCATTTAGCTATCAGTGGTTCATCTGGTTCAGGAAAAAGTTATTTCCTAGAATACCTTATTAGGTGTATTCGTAAAATAACTGACGATATTGTAGCCGTAGACCCTAAACGTGCCGATATTTATTCTCTAGGTCGTGAATTAAATCTGTCTGTCCTGTCTCCGAAAAGAGGGGCTAACTTAAATAGTTTTATCACAGAAGTAAATGAAATTCTGGGGGATGCTATCAATAAGATTTACGAACGCCAAGAAATACTTTTAGAAAACCCAAAAGCTACATTAAAACGCAAATATATTATCATAGATGAGCTACTTGCTCTTGTTCAGGGTTCTTCAAAACAAGCACGAGATACGTTTGCACAACTATTAGGAACTGTGGCTCTTCTAGGTAGAGCTACCAAAGTTTCACTTATCCTAGTTTCCCAACGTTTTGATGCTACCGCATTTGGAGGAAATCTTGCAGTTAGAGAACAAATTAACTGTTCTATTATTTTGGGAGAGATAAATACTAACACCACTCAGTTTTTATTGCCAAACGCTCATATTGAAAATATTGTTGTCCCTAGCGGAATAGGAACAGGAATTGTCAAATTTAGTGATGGAAAGCATGACAGCAACATCATGCCACTCCTCACCCCATACTATAACAAGAGGTGCTTATGATAAACAAGTATAATCTATTCAAAATCTTATGTATAGGAACTGTAGTAAGCTTTTTCCCTATATTTATACTTATCTTGATTCAACAGAATCTGAACATTGAAATTAATTATCAAAATGTTGTTTTTCTTTTCTATCCTTTGATAATTTTTTCAATACTACTTTTCTCTTTTTTCCTTTATCACTGGTTTAAAAGTGATATAAAATACATGCTCAAAGGATTACGAGCAACCTACGAACTGAGAAAATTTGCCCATTTTGAGTCCGATTCTATTCTCGATACTCAAAATAAACAGATTTCTACTCAAAAATCAATCGTCAACAAGGCCAATCGTTCTTTGTTAACCTTATCGATGATTTATACAGAAGATGGGGCTATATTACGGTGGAAAGTTCCAAACAATCACGAAAGTTTCTTGAAAGTACAAGAAATATTCCCTGCTATTAAAGCAAAATTACACACTATAGAACCCGAATTGTTCTTTACCAACATAGCGCCTAGTGACGGTCGTTGGTATCAAGCAACAGGCTCTTACAATTAAAATCGGTGGAAGGACTTTGTCAAAGACAAAAAGTCCTTCCACCATTTTTTTATATTACAAAACTGTGCCAATGATACTACTTACTCTAAATATCCTTAATACTAACAATCCTGCGAGACTGGTCTTGGCATTGTCTCGCATTCAAACTGTGCCAATGTGCCAAAAACAAAACGAAAGGAAAGGAAATTCTTGAAATGTCTTCAGAGAAAAAAACAAATAAAAAAATCCCTAAACAGCGTGCAATCATGTATACACAACAAATGCGACTAGCTATTTTATCTGATTGGAAAGAAGAAATTGATAGAATCGTTAAGCTATTAGAGCCATTACTCTGGGCAGGCATTTTACATGATAAAGATGTTAATGAAGATGGAGAAACTGTAGAACCCCATATTCATCTCATGATGTATTTCAAACATGCTCGTAGCCCACATAGCATAGCTTGGGAAATTAATGAACGAAATGGTAAGCGTGAAGATTCTCAAATCGAACGATTAGAATTCTTCAAGCATCCTAATAATGGTTTTAGTTATCTTGTTCACCAAACTAAAGATGCTCAAAATAAATATCAGTACCCTATTTCGGAAGTAATAAGTAACTTTGATTTTGCTAAAAAATTAGAAAACATTCGAAAACAAGTAGAGCGAAACCAAAGTAAAAAAGAAGGGGAACTAATACGAGAATATCTAGATATGCTTTATGACGGTTTATTAACTCTAGAAGAGATTGAATCTGAGCTAACGGGAAGTCAATATGCAAAAGCAAGTACGCGACTTAAAGCTGTTGCCGAAAAAAGGCAAGAAAGATTAGGAAGAGAATTCCTGAATCGTATGAAGTATGAACAAAAGACAAAACAAGTAGTCTATATCTATGGTGAGTCTGGACTTGGTAAGACAAGACTGGCTAAGACTTATGCAGAAAATAAAAATACCTCTTATTTTGTAACAGGCTCAAGTCGCGATCCTTTTCAGAGTTATCAAAACCAGGAAACTATCATTATTGACGAACTGCGACCAGATAGCTTTCGATATGATGACCTTTTGAAAATTCTAGACCCTTATAATTTCGATGTTTTCTTACCTTCTAGATATATAGATAAAGCATTAACCGCTGAACTAATCTTCATAACTAGCCCTTACTCACCAAAGGAGTTGTATGATAATTTTCAAACCAGTAAACGAATTGACCGTTTCGACCAGCTAGAACGACGAATACAAACAGCCATACTAGTTGAAAAGGATAATATCTTTTATACACACTATAACAATGAGAGTCGGGAATACGAAAAAGATGACAGCAACTTTTTCACGAACCCCTTTGAGTCTCAGTCAATACATCGTGCTAATAGCTTCTTCACACAGTTTGAAACAACTATTCAAAGAAAGGAACAACAATAATGAACTCAGAACTATTTGAAATTAAAAACCTACTACTAAATCTCTTACAAATCCTACAACAGGAAACCCACATCTTCAATTATTGTGGTCTATATACCCAAAAAGACCTATTGAATCTCCTTCAAATTTCTCCGAATACATTAAAATCTTGGGAAGAAAAAGGACTAAAACGACTGGAACCACCTATAGAAGGAACCAGAACTGTTTACTATAAACTTGAAAATGTTCTCCAATTCTTAGAGAAATAACATGAATTATGCTAAAATAGAACTGTCTGTTATGTATAGAAAATGTTCTATTTTAGCCTTTTTATTTTATATCCGTATAATGAAAGGGCATTATGACATCTGAAACTATAACTTACAATAACAAAAAAGTTATTAAAAAAACAAATTCAAACGGAGAGGTTAGTTATATTTTACGAGGCCTTTACTTAGGTATCGATGAAAAAACAGGCAAACAAGTAACAACGTCTATAACAGCTAAAACACTACGGCAACTTGACCGTAAAATCCTAACGGCTAGAGTTAATTTTGAAAAAGCAGGTGGAACGAGGAAAGAAGATAAACGATTATCCACTTTTTCTGAACTTGCAGAAGAATGGTTCAATAATTATCAAGTTTGGGTTACTTCTCATAATACAATCAATAGAGTGAAGGGATACGTATATAATTACATCATCCCTGCATTCGGGGATTACATTCCTGAAAAAATCACATCTGCCGACATTCAAAGATGGGTTAACAATCTCGCCCAAAAAGCTAGAACATCGATTGAATCAGGGAAAAAACGTGCTGAAAAAGGTAGTGCAAAAGACTTTGGAGCAGTCACTCACAAACTTAGTGATATTTTCGATTTTGGCATCACACATTTTGGATTAACTAAAAACCCAGTGAAAACTATCAAAATCCCTCCAAAGCCTAAATTAGCTTCTCGTAGAACTATGGTCTTACATGATGAAGAATTAAAAACATGGTTAGCATTCTTAAAAACTCTGCCTAATAACAGAGCTAATCGACGATTTATTACCATCTGCAATTCCTTACTCGCTTCTGCATTGCGAATCAATGAACTTCTAGCATTAGAAATAAATGACTTGGATTTCACAAACAATGAAATTATTGTAAATAAAACATTGATGTGGAAAAGTGCCAATAAGAAACTTGGTACTAAAGGATGTATGATTTGTAAACCAACCGCAAAAACCGATTCTGGTAATCGTCAGGTTCCCGTTCCAACCTCTACTCTCACTGACCTTAGGGATTTCTACACAGAAATGAATAACTATTTCAAAAAACAAGGTCTACCTCAATCCAAGTTAATCTTTCCAACGATTTATGGAAATTATATGTGCGATAGAAACGAACGTGCTACTTTAAAAAAACGACTAACTTCTCTTGGCTTACCTGATTACGGTTTCCATATTTTCAGACATACTCATGCTTCAATGATGTTAAATGCTGGGGCAAACTGGAAAGAACTACAAGTTCGTATGGGACATAAATCTATCAACACAACTATGGATACATACGCCGAGTTAGCACCGAAGAAGAAATTAGAGGCAGTAAATATTTATTTAGATAAAATAGCTGAACTATCTACTTAATCGTCTCTACATTTGTCTCTACATTTTTTCTTCAATAAATTACAAAGCCTTTAAAATAAAGGTTTTGAGGGGTTATATAGAACTCTGTCTACTCCTTACAGAGGTTAAGTAAGCATTCAATACGAATCAATACAGAAGAAAAACGCATTCAAGCGTTTTTTCTTTTTGTTAATTTTAGTACATTGCAAGAAAAATCATGCAAATGACTACATTTTTTGTGAAATAAATTAGATGTTCGGATATATGGAAAAATCCAAAATCCCCTGCGAATCTACATTGCAGGGGACTTGTGTGTTATTCTTGTACTTCTTTCTGGGCGGCCTTTCCTTGGTCTAGAAGGGCTTGGACGATTTTTTCATCGCGTAGTTTGACAGAATCATTGATCATTTCTGCGGACTTAACGATAGTGGTTTCTAGTTGGGCACGTTTCTGGCGTCCCAATTCAATAGCTGCGACGATACCTTGGTTTTGAGCGACCAGACTTTCAGCCAGTTTGGTAACCGATTCGACAGCGACTGTCGGGCTTTGGGCAATTCGTTCCATCTGAGGAATCACTTCCTTGCTGGTCTCAGCTAGCATCTGAAGGGCAGCATTGTTGGCATTAACAATGGCATCTGCCACGACACCTGATTTCATTGATTGTTGCAAAATACCAAGTTGGGCAATGGAAAGCTTCATTGTTGGAATCGTATTGCGACGAAGCATGCCCAATTTTTGGCGCATATCAGATGACACCTTCACAAGATTACGCATCTGAGGTGTTGTTGCCCAGGCAACATAGAGACGGCTGACATACTCAGTGTGCTGTTGTTCGAGGGTATTGACCACTTCAGCCATACGGGCCAATTCTTGTGATTTGGTTTGGTATTCTACCGTACTTGTATCGAGTTGGTCAACTTGGGCCTTTAGTTCGGCAGCACGCTTGCCAGCTTCTGTCTGACTAGCTTCGATAAAGGAAATCACTCCCACTAGATTTTCAATGGATTTGGTATTGTCCTCAATCAACATCTCAGCTGAAACGATATTTCGAGCTAGTACATCTTCTTGCTTAACCACTGCGGCAGCCATGCCATCGAGTTTTTGCTCCACTGTTTTTGAGTCAAAGTAAAATTCTTGTAGGGTATTCTTGCTCTTATTAAACAATCGTTGCAAAAAGTTTGGCTTTTCTTCTAACTCAGCAATCTCAGCGTTCTTGTATTTGACTACAAAGCCTTGCAACTCACGGTTGGTATTCTTGAGTAGATCATCTACTTGAGGAATCTGCAGTTTCTTTTGTTCTGACAAGATACGATTTACTGTATTGTTCACACCTTCTACAGCAGATTGGCCAAAGTCTAAAAGAGCATTTTGATTGGTAACAAACTGGTCTACTAACTGGGGCACGCGCGCCTTGATTCCTTCTTGCTGCTCAGGGCTCAACTTTTCAAGGAAGGTCAAGGTCTTATCTGAGCCAGTATTGGTCTCGATGATTTGGGTTGTCTTATCCACCTTGGACACTGTATTATTGGCAATCTGATCAATATCAAAATTAAATTCTGTCATAGTTACTCCTTTATTTCTAACCTATTCTTTACGATCTTTTTCTAAGATACGCAAACTGATATCAAAATCACGCATATCTGTTTCATTGAGTTCTCTTAACACTTGGTCCAGCTCAAGGTCAAATTGTTCGATGGCCGCTTTAGCTTGTTGCAAGCGTTCTTCTGCCCGATTATAGTTTTTAGGATTGGCCTTAATCTTTAAATAACCTTCTAGAATCGTTTGGAATTTCTCCATCTTCAAACTATGAATGGCAGTCAATTCTTCCTTATCCCCCTCGGCAGAGGTAGCAATCTTGTCTAAAATAGCCTGATGGTCAATGGCAATATTAGCCAAGGTCTGGGATAATTCTGGAGCTAATTCCTCTGGCTCCGCATTTTCAAGATCTACCTGACTTTCTCTATCCAAACGTTCTAGCTGAACATCGATAGTTGCCCTTACTGTACGGACCTTTTTGTCAATACGGTTGTAGACATCAGCGTCGATATAGGACTTGAGACGATCCGCCTCCTGATGGATTTCCCGCAGTTCGATTAATACTTGATTGGCCAGACTCTTATAGGACTCTGAACCTTTCTCTACTAAGACTCCCTCTAACTGCTGAATATCTTTGTCCGCCTGACGAATCCGAGCTTTTAAAAGCTCAATCCGATCGTCGAGCGAACGATCCTGCAAAAGAGGATAGCGCCAACGTTTATAGAGACGATAACCACCATAGCCTAGCAGGACACAAGCCGCAAGTGGAAGAGCATATTGGACCAAAAGGCCCAGTAAAAACAAGAAGCCCCAAAAATAGAGACAGCCTTTCCAAAAACCATTACCCGATTTCATAAACATTCCTTATTTTCAATTTATAAGTCTATTTTAGCACAAAAGATAAAAATGAGGGCGGAAATCCCCTAGAAAAGAGTTGATTTCTTTGCTGTAGAATGGAGGCTAGTAGCACGTGTCCTAATTTCAGTGAAGCGGACTCAAACCACAAACACACTCTGAGGAAATATCAAAACAAAAGCTTGAAAAATCGGAGGGGGTGTGTTAGAATGAAAGCATAAAGGGAAAATAATGCTTCTAGCATATATAACTAAAAAGCCCCACCGTGCCACCGATGGGGTTTTTTGCTACCCTCTAAAAGGGTTAAATGCTACTTGCTACGTCTCTTTATCCATAGCTTGAAAAGCTCAGATAGTAAGTTAACAAGTAACGGAGCTAGAAAAAGGGAAAATAACTCTAGCATATATAACACCTCCCTTCCTTAAAACGAGGGGGCTAAAATATTATAGCATGCCAGATTTATATCATCAGCATCGCTTAATCCTTGGCATAGATAGACTCAGATACACCAATAACCTTACTAGCAAATCTCTAAACAAACCCAGAAATCAACGTTTTAAGACAAAGCAAAAAGCCCACTGTTGTAGGCTTTCTGTAATATATATATTAAAATTAAAGCATCTTGTTGTAAAATTCAACGACAAGTGCTTCGTTGATTTCTGGGTTGATTTCATCGCGTTCTGGCAAGCGAGTCAATGAACCTTCTAATTTTTCAGCGTCGAATGATACAAATGCTGGACGTCCAAGAGTAGCTTCTACTGCTTCAAGGATAGCTGGAACTTTCAATGATTTCTCACGAACTGAGATCACTTGACCTGGAGTTACGCGGTATGATGGGATATCAACGCGTTTTCCGTCAACAAGGATGTGACCGTGGTTTACGAATTGACGAGCTTGACGACGAGTAGTCGCAAGACCAAGACGGTAAACAACGTTATCCAAACGACGTTCCAAAAGAAGCATGAAGTTGAAACCTAGGATTCCGCCTTTGATTTTTGTAGCTTGTACGAACAAGTTACGGAATTGTTTTTCACCTACACCGTAAGTGAAACGAAGTTTTTGTTTTTCAGCCAATTGCAAACCGTATTCTGACAATTTAGAACGGTTGTTTGGTCCGTGTTGTCCTGGTACGTAGTTACGACGTGCCAATTCTTTACCTGTACCTGTAAGTGAAAGGCCAAGGCGACGAGCTTGTTTCCAAGATGGTCCTGTATAACGTGACATGTGAATGTCCTCCTGATATAAATAATATTTCGGTGGAAATAGTCACTTAGAAAGCCCTGATTCGTGCAGATGCCCTTCGCCTAAACAGCCAAGGTTACTTGTCATAAGACACCTGTTGACGAGCTTCATGCTTTCCTGCTGATATTTCGCACAAAATCCATTCTACCATGAATGGCTAGATTTGTAAAGGGGTTTTAAGCTTTATTTTCACTGCCAGAGAGATTGAGAAGGAGGGTAAAGGTGCTTCCTAGACCGTACTGGCTGCTGACTGTGATTTCCCCACCCAATTGATGGGCCAATTCACGCGCAATCGCAAGCCCTAAGCCATGACCACCTGTTTTCATGTTACGCGAAGTTTCGACACGATAAAGGCGTTTGAAAATATTCTCCAAGTCCTCTGGGGCAATTCCCTGCCCCTCATCGGTCACACTGATTGAAAGCTGGTTATTTTCCAGCTTAGCTACCACTTCCAGCTTGGTTCCTGGAGCTGAGTATTTAAAAGCGTTATTGACCAGATTTACCAAGATGCGAGAAAGCTTGGCATAATCTCCCTCAATCCGGGCAGACTCTGGGATTACCTGTAAATGAACATCTCGCTCCTCCTGCTCAATCAAGAATTGAAATTCACTCATGCACTCAATCAAGAGCTGGTCCAGAAAAATACTGTCCTTGCTGGTCGTTTCGACCTGATTTCTAGCTGTGTTTAGGGTCAAAAAATTCAACTCCTCAACCAGTTTATTGAGTCTTTCAGTCTGACGTCCAATGGTTGCTAGATAATGCTCCTGTTCTCCTTCCTTGATAACCCCATCCAAAATCCCTTCTACCGTCGCTTGGATTGAAGTGATGGGGGTCTTGATATCATGCGAAAGTTGAGCAATCATCAAGCCCTTTTCTCGTTCGCTTTCTTCCAAGGAATCAAAGGTGGCCTGCAAATCATGGGACATTTCATTGAAAGCTTGGCCTAATTGCTGGAATTCTACAGGTCCTTGAACTTCCAGATTTGATGGAAAGTCCTTGTCCGCTACCCGCTTGGCATGTTCCTTAAGTTTGCCCAATGAAGTAAAGACCGGCGACAGGAGAAAGAGACTAATCCCAGCACCGACAAGGCTGGCAACGATGGTCATTCCAAGCAGAAAGTAAATCTCGCTTTTCTCAATCAGCATTTTTTGAACAGCCCAAAAAACCACGATAATCGTTAGGAGTGTTGAAATGATATACCCCACTAAAATATAACTTTTTAATTTCATTGACTACCTCGTGCTTTCTCAATTTTGTAGCCCAAGCCCCAGACGGTTTTGATGGTCGGTGTTTCTGCACTAGCATGTTTAGCCAACTCCTGTCGAAGAGCATGAATATGAACATTCAAGGTATTAGTGTCATCCACATAGTCTTCCTGCCAGACCTTTTCATAGAGGTCTGTCTTAGAGAAAACCCGCTCTGGATTGCTGACTAAAAGCCATAGAAGTTCGAAGGATTTGACGGTCAAATCAAGCGCCACATCTCCGACTTGGACCTCATGACTACCGTGATTCATCCGTAAATCCCCGAGACTGACGACTTCTGTCTCACCTCCACGATGAAGGCGACGCAAGATATTGTGGACACGCAAAACCAGCTCACGTGGACTAAAGGGCTTGGCAATAAAGTCATCTGCCCCTAAGCTCAGGCCATAAATCTTGTCCTGCTCGCTAGTCTTAGCCGTGATAAAGAGAAAAGGCTGATCTGGAGATTGATACTGAACCTCACTAATCAAGTCATAACCATCCATCCGAGGCATCATGATATCTGTAATAATCAAATCAATCGCTTTTCGCTTGAAGATTTCTAAGGCCTCTACCCCATCATGAGCTACCAAAACCTGATATCCTGCCTGAACCAGATAACGTTGATGAATATCTGTGATTTCTACCTCGTCGTCAACGAGTAAAATTGTCTTTCCCATCTGTCTCTCCTTTGAAAAAAACAGTGCTATACCACAATAGTATAACACTATTTTAATCTCTTTACGAACATTCTAAACGATATCTAGATTTTTCATATCCTAGATAGAAAGTCTGTAGCTAGACTAGTCATTTTCTTCTTTTTTAGCTTTCAAACCGAGTCCACCTAGCAGGCCGGCCAAAGCTAATCCAAAGAATCCAAGAGTAGCCATTGATGTTTGGGCTTCACCAGTATATGGAAGCATGTCTTTTTTGTCTTTCATTTGATCAGCCATCATTGGACTTGATACCTTGTTATTAGATGCCATCTTGCCTTCATCAGACATTTTGCTTGATGTTGCTGGAGCTTGGTCTTGTTTCATGCTTGGTGTTGCCATTGGCTGGCTAGCATTCATGGTTTTGTCCTGCTCTTTGTTAGGCATCATCTTATCCTGACTAGCAGCTGGCATTTTAGATTTCATCTCATCTTGATGAGCACTTGGCATTTGAGCGTTCATCTTAGACTTAGACGCATCTTGATGACTATTCATCATTGGAGCCGGCATAGCTGAACCATTAGAAGATGATTGCATCTGAGTAAGAGACTGATGTCCATTCAAGTTTATTGTCAAATCCTTAGTCGCTACAAGATTACTCAAATCGGCCTTGCCGTCCTTCGCACCGTACACTTTGATGGTAGCTTTATAGCTTTGTGTACCATTTTGTTTCAAAAGGGCAAGAAGCTCTTTATCTGATTTGCCTTGAGTACCTGCCAAGTCCACTTCGTAGAAGTAAAGACCTTTGCCTAATTTTTCTACTGGTGGAAGAGCAGGGTTTTTAGCTGAACCATTGTCTGACCATGGAGCCTTGTCTGAAGCTTTCAAGATAAGACGAGTCAACATACCGTCACCAGCGAAGAGTTCATATGGAATGACTTGGTTGACACCAGCTGTGAATGGG